>NZ_NDYP01000004.1 GCF_002165775.1 Campylobacter concisus
TAATCTCCTCTCAAGTAATTTCACCAAAAAGGTGAAAAATTTAACACTCACATAGTAAACGATGCCCGTAAAAATGACTGGCTCTGGGCTGTAAAATACCGCCTGCAAGCTCTTACTTTGCATCGTGATATCAACGACGCTTATATAGCCCACGACTGATGTCTCTTTAAATAGCGATATAAACTCATTTGCAAGAGCTGGCAAGATATTTTTCGTAGCTTGTGGAAAGACTATCTCGCGCATCGAAACATAGTAATTTAGGCCCATCGCACGAGCCGCTTCCATTTGTCCTTTATCCACGCTGTTTATGCCACTTCGCACGATCTCGGCCACATAAGCAGAGCTATTTAGTCCAAGTGCGATGAGAGCTACATAAAAATTATCACTCCATGTTGCAAAAATGACAACTGAAAATATTAAAAGTTGAAGTATTACAGGTGTTCCACGTAAGATATCGATATATTCATCGATTATAAAATTTAAGACTTTGATATTTAAAAATTTAATAAACGCCAAGGTAAATCCAAGTGTTATGCCTATGACAATACCGCCTATAGTAAGCCCTAAAGTCACTCCGTAACTTTTGATATAAGCGATCTCTTGAGCCTCACTAAGATCTCTTGGATAGAAAAAATATGCTCCAAGTGAGACGATTATTATAAAAAATAGAAATTTAGCTAAATTTTGAGCCTTCAACTTCGTCCTTCTCTTTAAAATATGGCTTTAAATAATACGAAAAAATTTATATCATTTTGCTTAAAAGTGTTTAAGGATCGGCACTGGATGTTGTAATTTAAAAAAATTTATATTAACATAAGCCATTTATCTTAATTTGAAAGGAAATTTATGAGCTTTGGGTCTTATTTAGCCATCGCCATCTATTTTGGCTTTTTGCTCTTTATCGGACGATATTTCTACGATAAAAATGCAAGTATGAACGAATATCTGCTAGATAACCGTCGAATGGGTCCAGTGGTTACTGCACTTAGTGCTGGTGCTTCTGATATGAGTGGTTGGATGCTACTTGGCGTGCCCGGAGCATTATACGCAACTGGCATAGCAAATGTGTGGATGATAATCGGTCTTATCATTGGAGCTTACTGCAACTATTTATTTTTAGCAAAGAGGCTTAGAATTTACACTGAAGTTGCGAGTGATAGCATCACGATACCAGACTTTTTAGAAAATCGCTTTAAAGATAGGACTAAAATTTTAAGAATCATCTCTGGTCTTATCATTTTGATATTTTTCACACTTTATGTAAGTAGCGGCATCATCGCTGGAGGAAAGACATTTGAGAGCTTTTTTGGTTTAAAATTTGCCTACGGAGCGGTCTTTACACTTGTTATAGTGGTCTTTTACACATTTTTTGGTGGATTTAAAGCAGTTAGTATAACTGACGCATTTCAGGGGCTTTTGATGTTTTGTGTCCTAGTCTCGATCCCAGTCGTGGCATATCTAAATTTAGACTTGCCAAGTGATACAAATTTGATAAAAGAGATAAGCAAGCTTGATGCAAATCACCTAAACCCATTTAGAGATCAAACTTTTTGGGGAATTTTAGGACTTATGGCTTGGGGATTTGGCTATTTTGGTCAGCCACACATCATTGTTAGATTTATGGCTATACGTGATTCAAAAGAGCTTGCCAAAGCAAGAAGGATCGGCATTGGTTGGATGAGTATTGGGTTGCTTGGTGCGATTATGAGTGGACTTATAGGTTTTGTCTACTTTAGTCAAAGAGGCGGGCTTAGCGATCCTGAAACGGTGTTTTTAAAGCTTGGTGAGCTACTTTTCCCACCATTTTTTATAGGTATTATCATCTCAGCTGTACTTTCAGCGATAATGAGTACTATCTCAAGTCAGCTTTTAGTTACATCTAGCTCGGTAACAAAGGACTTTATCTTTGCATTCTATAAAAAAGAGATTAGTCAAAATACGCAAACAGCGATCAGTCGCTATGCTGTCGTAGTAGTAGCCATAGTTGCTACTGTACTTGCTTTTATCTCAACAGATAATGTTCTAAACGTCGTTGGCAACGCTTGGGCTGGATTTGGCGCGAGCTTTGGACCAGTGCTACTTTTTAGCCTTTACTGGAAGCGCATGAGTGCACTTGGAGCATTAGCTGGTATGATAGCTGGAGGTGCGACCGTAATATTTTGGATCACTTCAGGGCTAAACACTTACGTTTATGAAATTTTACCTGGCATCATAGCTTCTTGCATAGCGATCATTAGCGTAAGTATCTGGGGAGATGCGATAAATAAAATGACGAGCGAACCTCACGAGCAAATTATAAAAGATGAATTTGAAAAGATGAAAACAAGGCTTTAAGCCTTATCTTATAAGAAATTCCTAGTATCTTGTACTAGGAATTTCTGCTAATTTTCTCTTAAAATTTTAATCCCTTTTTTAGTTTTCTTATCAAAAATCTAGCTGGATGAAGCTCATGAAATAGCGATCTTTCTATACAAAGTGGGCGATCAAGCGCAAGATCAGCTATCAAATTTGCTCCAAGTATCGCTGTGCAAAGACCTCGCGAGCCGTGAGCAAAATTTACAAAGACATTTTTTTCGTAGCTTGCTTTTGGATTGTTATCTTTATTTTTGCTCCAAAATAGCCCTTTGTAGTTTTGCTTGTAAAATTCTTCGTCATGCAAAGCGCCAATTATCGGAAATCTATCTCCGCTATAGCTTCTATATCCCACACGTGAACCGACAATGGCGGCTTTTTTGGTGTCAAAAAACTCGCTTACATCGCTTAAATTTTTAGCATTATCCTCAACTTTAGGCGTATCGCAAATTTCATTTCTGGCATAAGTTGCACCGATAACTTGCACGCCTTTAATGACTGGGCAGATGTAGCCTTTTGCGCTTAACGGTAAAGTATTTTTAAGTATTGGTTTTAGGTGCGTGACTTGGCCTCTGACACTGCTTATTTGCATATCGTAGTCCTTAAAAATTTCACTACTCTTACTACCAGTACAAAAGACCAAAATATCAGTCTCTAAATTTTTACCATTTTTAAATTTAACGCTGATTTTTCCGTTTTGTAGATGCGCCCTACTCTCATACTCGTGATTAAATAAAATTTCAAAACTGCCTGATAAAAATTTACAAATTTCTCTTGGTCTAACGTATGCGCCATCTTTTATAAATATGCCAGGATATGGCTTTAAGTTCTCATCAAATTTAAAAATATCCTCTACGCCTTGAGTTTGCCACGAGCCATATCTTTTAGTGAGTTCATCGTCAAATGCGTAGTCGATGCAGCCGTTAAATTTGATAAGGCTTTTTGGCAAAGTTGCCTTGTAAAATCTCACTGCTTGCAAAAATGCGTTTAAATGCATGCGACCTAAATTTACCCCAGGCTTTGTAACTAGTGGCATCAAAGCACCACAGTGATTGCCTGAACCATTTGTAGCCACCTCGCTCTTTGCCTCAGCTATCACAACCTTAAAGCCATTTTTGGCTAGCTCGCCAGCTGTTGCAAGTCCAGCCACGCCAGCTCCTATGATAAGCGCTGTTTTACCTTTTGGCTTATCCAGTGGCTCGCATCTTGCAAACCAAGCATCCTTTAAATTTTCATCCTTTTTTTCTAGCACGGCGCTACTCATTTGACGTTTTCTAGCATAGCCCTCTTTTAGGCTTAGTAGAAAGCCAGCACCCTTTAGACCGTCTTTTACTATTTTTGCACACGAATAGGTTCTAGCAATAGTACCAACCCTGCTTAGTCTTGCGATCTCTCTAAAAATTTCTTCGCTCCAGATTGAGCCATTTTTACTTGGAGCAAAGCCGTCTAGAAACCAGATGTCAGCGTTAAAATCAAGCTCAGGTAAAATTTCTTTAGCCTCGCCGTAGCAAAGATCAAGTGTGATATTTGGAGCAAAATTTATACGGTGTATGCCCTCAATAAGTGGCGGATAGAGCGAAACTAGCTTTTTGGCATAAGCTTTAAAAATGCCTAAATTTTCATAAATTTTTAAAAGATCTTCTTTTTTTATAGGGGTTTTTTCGATACTAACAAAGTGAAGTTTTTTAGAGCTATTTTTAAATTTCTTACAAAGTGTGAAAAAATTTAGCCCAGCACCAAAGCCAGTCTCAGCGACGATGAAGCTATCTTTGCTCTGCCAAATTTCATCAAGTGCACTTGCAAAGACAAATTCACTCTCAAGCCAAGGTTTGTCGGTATTAAAATAGATGTCACCAAACTCCTCGTTAAATGGAATTTGTCCCTTGAAGCTTAAATTTGCATTTTTCATCTATTTTTTGCAAAATATCCGTCAATGCCGTTTGCGATGCCGTTTGCAAGAGCATTTTGGTAGGCATCATTAAAGAGCTTTTCGCCCTCGACTGGATGCGTGATATAGCCGATCTCAACAAGAACTGCTGGCATAAGAGCACCTACAAGCACCCAAAATGGCGCCTCTCTCACACTGCCGTCACTTGCAGCGTAGACCTTTCTAGCACTTGCTAAAATTTCTTTTTGGATATCGATACCAAGCTTGTTTGAGGCGATGATCTTCTCGCGGCTTAGCACGTTTAGAAATGTCTGCTTCGAAAAGTAGTTCATCTCTTCGATATCTGATTTATTCTCAAGCGCGGCTGCGTTTTTGCTACGTTCGCTTCTTGCAGGCGATAAGAAAAATGTCTCAATGCCGTGCATACTTTTTGCCTTTGTGGCATTTGGAGCGGCATTTGCGTGAATAGAAACAAAAAGATCAGCCATCTTATCATTTGCAAATTTTGTTCTTGTTCTTAAATTTATAAAGACATCGGTTGATCTAGTAAAATAGACCTTGTAACCACGTGCTTTTAGTATGTCGCCAAGTTTTTTGGCTACACCTAAAACCGCAGTTTTTTCCTGAAGCTTGCCATTTACTGCACCTGGATCAGTGCCGCCATGCCCTGGGTCGATGACGATCGTTTTATTGCGTGAAAATTTACCAGTCGCAACTGGTGGCAAAGGTGCTGCCACTGGCTCACTTTGTGCAGGCTGAGGCTTTAAATTTGGCTCAGGCTCTTTGTGTGGCACTTCTTCATTTTTGTTTTTAGTTTTATGAAGTGGCGTTTTTACATTTTCGTTTGAGATAAAATTTTGTGTACTTATTATGAGTAGATCACCTGTTGCATTTGCTTTTATAGTCTTTTGGATCTTATCAGAAAAAATAACTCTAACGGTATTTTTATCATACTGCGAGATGTGAATGTAATCAGATATGAAATTTTTATAAGTTAGCGGATTGCCATTTAATCTACCGTCAATATCCATAATGTTTTTATATGTATTTTGCTGCTTTAAAAAGGATGTTTTTAGTTTTGCGGTATCAATTTTTGTATTAAACTTAAGCACCAAAGTGTCATTTACCTTGGTTGCACTAAGCAGCGTCAAAGTAGCGGTGCCAGGCGTACTAGCGCTCTTTACGCCATTTAGTGCATTTAGATCTTTTATATACCCACTTGAATCAAAACCAAGCGATTTCGAGCTGGTTATGAGTCTTGTGAGTGCTTGTTTTTTTATATTTTTATCGTTTTTTATGATCGCGTCGACATAGATGTCTTTTATATCGTTGTGAAATTTAATCTTTGCACTTCTGCTTGAGCTGGCAAAATTTTTATCAAATTTTGCAAATATCTCTGAATTTGTCGCAGCAAAAAGAAAATTACAAACAATAAAAAAGAGGATTATCGCTCGTTTCATTCACCATGTACCAGCTTGTGCATTAACTCTTTTACACTTATTAGCTCTTTTAGTTTATACCCGTTTGCTCCAGTGAAAAATAACCCTGTCTCTTTTTTGCCACTAAATGAGTCAAACAGCCTATCAGCGATGCAATATCCAACCTCTTTAGCCCCTTTGCCCCTTTGACAAGGGCTCACACAGTTGCTTATGCACTGGATCTTTGGTCCCATCCTTTTTTCTACCAAATTTATCAAATTTGTTCTAATCCCACGAGCCGGATAGCCAACTGGACTTTTTATAAGCTCTATGTCCTTTTCCTCGGCTGCTAGTATCACTTCTTTAAAGCCAATATCTGCGTCACACTCATGAGTGCCGATAAAGCGTGTACCCATTTGAACGCCGTCTGCTCCTAGCGATATTGCTTTTTCGATATCATTTTTATCCCAAATTCCACCGGCTGCGATGAGCGGAAAGTCGCCCCACTCTTTTATCTCGGCTTTTACTTGTGGGATTAGATTAAATAGCGAAAACTCAGGATCAAGGCACTGCTCGTAAGTAAAGCCCTGGTGTCCGCCGCTTAGTGGCCCCTCAAGCACGACAGCATCTGGTAAGCGGTCATATCTTTGTAGCCAACGTTTACAGATGATCTTTAGCGCTTTTGCACTTGAGATAATAGGAACTAGTGCAACCTCTTTAAAATTTTGTGTAAATTCTGGCAAATTCGTAGGTAGTCCAGCACCTGATACGATGATATTTATACCGGCTTCACAAGCGTCTTTTACCACTCTTGCGTAATCATTTGCAGCATACATTATATTTACGCCAAGTGGCAAATCTCCACAAATTTTTCGTGCATTCTCAATAATTGCTCTAAGACCTCTTGTTGAGTAGAAATTTTCACTTCCAAATGGCTTTGCATTTAGCTCTTTGTTTATAAATTTACGATTTTCATAATATCCTGTGCCAACTGAGCTGATTATTCCAAGACCGCCTTCTAAGCTTACATTACCAGCTAGTTTGTCCCAGCTGATACCAAGTCCCATACCGCCTTGAAATATCGGATACTTTATCTCATATTTTCCTATTTTTAATGGCTTTAACTCCATCTATTCAACCTTTACTTTTGCAAATTTACGCTTTCCGACTTGCAAGATATATTCACCTGCTTCTAATTTTAACTGCTCATCACTGATCTTTTCTTGATTAATGCTAACCGCATTTGCCTTTATGTCGCGTCTTGCTTGAGAATTTGACTCACTTAACTCACACTGCGATAAAGCTTCCACGATCCAAACTGGTGCTTTTAGACTAAATTCTTTGATGTCAGTTGGGAGCTGATTTTGAGAGTGTACGCTATTAAACTCAGCCATCGCAGCTTTTGCAGCTTCCTCGCCGTGATACCTTGCTGTTATCTCGTACGCAAGGTCCTCTTTTGCTTTTTTTGGATGATATTTGCCGTTTTGAACATCGTTCATTAAATTTTCTATCTCAACAAGACTTTTTGTGCTCAAAAGCTCGTACCAACGCCACATTAGCTCATCGCTTATACTAAGCGTTTTTGCAAACATATCATTTGCGTTTTCAGTTACACCGATGTAGTTGCCAAGGCTCTTGCTCATCTTATTTACGCCATCAAGTCCCTCAAGAAGTGGCATCATGATGACAGCTTGCTCTTTACCGACGTTATATGTTCGCTGCAATGTTCTACCCATTAGAAGGTTAAATTTCTGATCCGTACCGCCCATCTCGATATCGCACTTCATCGCAACGCTATCATAACCTTGAAGAAGTGGATACATAAATTCACAAATTGAAATTGGACTACCAGATTTTATCCTTTTTTCAAAATCATCGCGCTCTAGCATTCTAGCGACTGAAAATGTGCTAGTTAGCTCTATCATTCCAGCAGCTCCAAGCTCATTTGACCATTTTGAGTTAAACATTATCACGGTCTTTTTTGGATCTAAAATTTTAAAAACTTGCTCTTCGTAGGTTTTAGCGTTTTTTAAAACCGTCTCTTGATCTAGCTTCTTTCTGGTGGCTGATTTGCCGGTTGGATCGCCTATTTGAGCGGTAAAATCGCCTATTAAAAACTGCACGATCGCACCATGCTTTTGAAGAAGTGCCATCTTGTTTAAAACGACTGTGTGACCTAAGTGAAGGTCTGGAGCAGTTGGATCAAAGCCAGCCTTTACATAGAAATTTTCACCTTTTTCATAATAGTTTTTTATTAAATTCTCAACTCTTTCAAAGTCAATAATCTCGGCAACACCGCGTTTTATCTCTTGTAAAATTTCAGCTATATCTTGCATTATCTTTCTCCTAGTTATGGTATGGATCGCTTTGCGAAACGAAATCTATAATCTTATATCTATCTTTGATCTTCTCTCTTAGCTCGTTTGCATCGATGTTTTCAGCTATCTCAACACTTATCTCAAATGTGTCACCGCTAAGGTCATTTGCTTCATTTAGCGAGATTGTAGCCAAATTTACATCTAGTCTAGCAAGATATGTTAAAAATTCAGCCAACGCACCTTTTCGGTTCTCAAGATTTAATAAAATTTTATATCTATGTGGGGCATTTCTAGTCCATTTGACAAAGATGATTTCATTGCCCTTATCCATAAGCTTTCCAGCACGCTCACAAAGTTTGTGGTGCACTGTCACATTGTGCCCATTTTTAAAGCCAACTATACTATCGCCTCTTTTTGGGTTACAACAATAGTCAAACTCGACATTTGAAATTTTATGATTTGAATAGATTACGATATTTTCAAATTTCTGCTTTTTAACCTGATATTTGTCGCCCAAAGAGATCATAAAAGGACGCTCTTTTTTTATATACTTTTTAAGCATATTTACGACCTCTTGCAAAAAATCGCTTTCAGTTGCAGCACGAAAAACTTTTTTGCCTAAATTTTCATGCTCTATCCAGTCTAAAATTCTATCTTTTGAAACGCCAAAAACCGACTTTAAAATATCAACTGCGATTTTATAATTTATATCTTTTATCTTTTGCTTGCAATATGTTCTTATTGTAGCCCTTGCTTTACCAGTTCGAACGCTATTTATCCACGAACAGCGAAATTTTGCCTCTTCGCCAGTTACAATCCTTACAATATCGCCGTTTTTTAGCTCTGTTAAAAGTGGCATTCTGACGCGATTTATATAAGCTTCTTTTGCGTAAAGTCCGATCTCTGTGTGAATCTCATAAGCATAATCAAGTGCAGTAGCCCCGCGTGGAAGCGTAAAAACCTCACCTTTTGGCGAATAGACCGCAATATCTTCTATGTAAAGACTATCTTTTGCATATTCATAAAGCTCTTCGACGTTACTTTCAGCTTCATTGTTTTGCATACCAATGTCGTTTAGCCAGTCAAGTTTTGGATTTAGTAAACTGCCCTCGCCGTTTTTGTATTTCCAATGAGCTGCGACACCATATTCAGCGGTTTTGTGCATATCGTAAGTGCGAACTTGCGCCTCAAAAATACTCTTATTATCAAAAATAGTTGTATGTATCGTTTGATAGCCATTTTGCTTTGGAAGTGCAATATAATCCTTAAATCTCGAAATAAGAGGATTAAAATTTATATGCAAATTTCCAAGCGCAAGATAGCAATCAAGCGGCTTTTGTACAAGAATTCTAATAGCGAGCAAATCAAGTACCTCTTCAATCGAGATACCTTTTCTTTGCATTTTTAAATAAATCGAATAGTAATGTTTTATACGTTTTTGAATCTCGAAAGTGCCCTCAATAAAGCCATTTTCAAGTAAAATTTGATTTACTTTTTCGTAAAAAGCATTTAGTTTAAGGCTAAGCTGCTGTTTATTTTTATTTAAAAAGCTATCGATCTTGGCGTATTCTTCTGGCATAGCATATTTAAAACTTAGATCTTCAAGTATATTTTTAATCGATGAAATTCCAAGCCTATGAGCGATCGGAGCATAGACCATAAGCGTCTCTTCTGCAATACGTTTTTGTTTTTCTACTTTTAATGCATCAAGGGTTAGCATATTATGAAGCCTGTCACAAAGCTTAACCACAAGAACTCTAACATCCTCAATGGAGATTAAAAGCATTTTCCGAAATGTCAGTGCTGAGCTTGCTAGTTTTTCGTTACTACTTGAGCTTGCAAGCTTGTTTTCTCTTATAGCAACTATCTTTGTAAGCCCCTCAACCAGCTTTGCCACTTCATCGCCGAATTCAGCCTGAACTTCGCTAAGTGTAACTTCAGTATCTTCAACCACATCGTGAAGTAGTGCAGCTATAACCATACTCTCATCTCCGCCCATATTTGCCACTATTGATGCTACTAAGATAGGATGGATTGCGTATGGCTCGCCACTTTTGCGATATTGACCAGCATGAGATGTGACACAGCTATCTATAGCTTTGTCTAATTTCTCGCTTCGTTCGCAAAGAGAAAAGAGCAGCGTTATAGCTTCTGAAACATTTTTACAAGGTAAAATTTGTTCTATTAACTGCTCTAAAAAAAGACTATTTTCCTTCAACTATTGCCTCTAAGCCTATTTTGCCCTCAGCTACTTCAAGTAGCGCAATGTCAGCAAATTTCATCTTTGAAGTATCGGCTTCTACAAGCACTACTGCTCCATTTGCTAGTGCTTCTGCACGCTTTGCTACGATAAGTGAAAGTTTATATCTATCATCACCAACTTGCTTTAATGCTCTTGCTGTTATTTGTTCTGTTCTCATATTTATCCTTTTTAAAAATTATTTTACTACTGAATATAGGGCTGCTTCTTCTTCATTTATTATTTTTAATAAATTTCCAGCCTTAAACATATTACAAACCAAAATAGGTAGTGAGTTATCCTTTGCTAAAGCTATAGCAGTATCGTCCATAACCTTGATATCATCGCTCATTGCCTTTTCGTAGTTTAGTGATTTTAAAAGTTTTGCATCTTTGAATTTTTTAGGGTCTTTATCATAAACGCCATCAACCTTTGTAGCTTTTATGATCATATCTGAGCCAATTTCAATAGCTCTTAGAGTTGCAGCTGTATCGGTTGTAAAGAAAGGATTGCCGGTACCTGCAGCAAATATAACAACTCTGCCTTTTTCCAAATGGCGCTGCGCACGTCCAACGATGAAAGTCTCACAGATCGCTTCCATTTTGATCGCACTTTGCACCCTTACCTCTAGCCCGCTTCGCTCTAAAGCTTCACGCATTGCGATCGAATTTATAACAGTTGCTAGCATGCCCATGTGATCGCCGCTCGTTCGTTTGATGATACCATCTTTTGCAGCACTCACACCACGTATAATATTGCCACCACCTATTACGATGCCAACCTCGATACCATTTTCGACAAGCTCTTTTATCTCATTTGCTATAAATTTAAGCACCGCCGTATCTATGCCAAAACCATTTTCTCCCGCTAAAGCTTCGCCTGAAAATTTAACCAATACGCGTTTTCTTTTACTCATTGTCTTGCTCCTTAAAATTCACGCATTCTAGCCAAAAAGGCTTTAAATTTAGTTAATAGTACTTGCAAAGCGGCTATTTTGAGATCATCTCAAGTGGATCGATGTGGTAGTTTCTTTGCGTCACTTCAAAAGTTAGATCATTTCTTACTCTGCCTATAACGTAGCCTTTTTGCACGACTGAGCCGACTTTTACGGTTGGTGCGATCTGACTTAGGTGAGCGTAGATCGTGTGGATGCCATTTTCGTTTTCTATAATGACAACATTTTCGAGCATCGGAGTTGCTTTTGCAAAGACCACTTTACCATTTAGCACGCTTTTGACCTTGGCATCTGGCGTGGTTGAGCGAAGCGTGACTGACTCATTAAAAATTTTGATGTTATATATTGGGTCTACGTAATTTCCAAATTTTTGCTTTATGGTGTAGCTATCAAGAGGAGCGATTGTCTTTGCACCTGAATATTTTTTGACCGAGCTTGTTTGATAGCCTCCACCCATTGGCTGGCTTTTTTTGCCTTTTTTACCACCTTTGCTTGCAGCTGCTTTTTCTTGTTTTTCTCTAGCAGCACGTGCGGCTTCATCTTCTTGTTTTTGCATGATAGCAAGCTGCTCTAGCGTCTTTCTTAGCTCATCTTGCTGAGCTTGAAGCTTGGCTAGCTTTTTGCTATAAATTTCTTTATCACGCTTTAGTCCGTTTATAGTATTTTTCTGCGTACTCTCTAAATTTTGCAAGTCACTTTGCTTGCGTCTATAGTTTTTTATGCTAGAGTTTATCTCATTTATTTTATTTGATTTACTTTTTATCTTTTCGATCGTATCTTCATAGTTCTGGCTAAGCCTTTTAAAATCCTCTTTTGTGATGGCATTTAGCTTGGTTAAAATTTGAGATGAGATGATGCTCTCCTCGCTTTGCTTGCCCTCAGTTGCAGACATCAAAAGATCAAATGACAAATCTTCTGCGATGATCCTTATCATATTTTGCTCAAGCTCTTTTTGCGTGCGCTCTAGCTCTTTGTTTTGCTTAGTTAGATCATCAAGCTCAATAATTGCCTTTGAAGCATTTGTCTCAAGGACTGAAATTTGACCCTTTAAATTTGTGATATCACCACTTATACCTCGAAGTTTTTTCTCGCCACTTACGATATCGCCAGCCAAATCATCTAGCTTTTTACTAAGCTGCTCACTCATCGCCTGACTCGATCTTAGCGAGTTTTTGGAGTCTTTGATCTTCTCTTTAGTATTTGACGCAAAAGCTAAGCTAAAAGCTAGCAAAAATATAAAAATTCCTTTTCTCATATCGTGCTTTTTCTAGCCTTACTCATCACCAAACTAACAGCAAAAATGCTTAAAAACATAGCCACGCCAAATAAAATAAAAATATCCCTTGAAGGATCAAGGCTAGGCAAAACTACATCGATACTTGCAGCATTTTCTCTAAAAATTTCAATGCCCGGCAAGAAAAAGAAAAATGCACCGACTGCAACGGTAGCGACTAGGCTATCAACCATAGCTGATTTGTAAAGCATGGCTGATTTTAGCCAAAAAGGTGCTCCAAAAAGCGTCATGATCTCTATGCGCTCTCTATGCTCAAATAGCCAAATTTTAGCCTGCTTTAGCATAAGCATAAGCCCTATTACGCAAAGTATCGCCATAAAAGCATACGATATACTTTTGGCTAAATTTAGCATTTTAAAGACCTTATCGTGAGTCTTTGAAAATGTCTCAACCTTTGTGATTCCATCAAATTTTAAAAGTTTTTGCTTTAGCTCATCCATGTACTGCGGTGTCGGAAATTCACTAAGTTTTAGCGAGTAAAATTTTGGCAGTGCATTTTGCAGTATGGATAAATTTTTAGCAGAGATGTCGTTTGAGAGGCGGTCGATGATTTTTTGCGGACTCAGCGGTTCAATGCTAGCCAAGTTGCTAACAACTGGCTTTAGCATAGCATCGCTTAGCTCTTTACTTGAAACTATGACGATGTTGTAGTCATTTCCCATGAGTCTTTCATAATCTCTCACAACCTTATCAGCAGTTAGGCTAAACTGCACGGAAAACAAAAGCGCGATCAGCGGTAAGATGAATCCAAGATGGTTTTTAAGCGATCTCATGCACGCCTCCATTTTCTATGACAAAGTGACGGTATGGGATACGAAGTGTCGATGGGATATGGTGCGTGACAACTACTACGCTCGTGCCTAAAAATTCCCTAGCTGATTTTAAAAGCGACCAGATGACGTCGCTTGAGTATTCGTCTAAATTTCCGGTTGGCTCGTCGCATAAGAGCAAATTTGGATTGTGTGCTAGAGCCCTTGCCATCGCTACTCTTTGCTGCTCCCCACCGCTTAGCTCACGAGGGTATTTATCAGCCTTATGAAGCATATTTACATGTTTTAGAAGCTTTGCTACTTGCTTTTTACTCACATTTTGATTGATGCCTTTGATGATGAGTGGCAACATAACGTTTCTTTCCACATTCCATTCATTTATCAAGCGATAATTTTGAAATATAATGCCAACTCGCTGCCTAAGCTCACAAAGTCTTTTATCATCGATGTCGTCCATTTGTGTCATGCAGACATTTAGCTCTCCAGCAAGGGGTGAAATTTCTCCGTAAAATGATTTTAAAAGCGTGCTTTTTCCACTTCCACTCTTGCCTGTTATAAAAACAAAATCATTTGCATAAATATCTAAATTAACACTATTAATTACGATTTCATCGCGTTCATAAGCTAGGCTCAAATTCCTTGCACTAATTATCTCTTGCATCAGCCAAATACTCCTTCAAAAGCTCGTGTGCAGCTAAATTCTCACGAATTAAGATTGGTTTTTTTATAAAATATTCGCTTTTTTCATCACTTATTTTGATAAAACATTGCTCAGGTTTATTAAATGCTCCAAAAGCAACTTTTAGCAAAATTTCACCCTCATTTATGGTGTAAATTTCTTCAAAATGTAAAAAATAATCCTCTTTTTTGATGATGAAATTTTTGAAATTTTTAATAATATTTTTTACACTAGACTTTTCTTTAAAGCTAAAATCTCCAGCTAAAATACTCTCACCACTTTTGACCTCACAAGTATAAATGACATCGTAAATGTCTTTATCCTGGCGTCTCCAGCGGTCTTCATACTTACTAGTTACTTCTAAATTTCTATTTTTAAAAGCTTCTATTTTTGAGTTTGTAGGCTCTAAAAATTTACTCAAGCTAAAATCGCAATACTCCTTGCTATCAGTCCTTAGCTCAAATTTACCGCCAAGCTTTAGTATTCTTTCACATTCAAGTGCAAATGCCGACGAAACCACACGTCTATGCTCTGCTTTATCCCACGGCACTGGAAAGTGTAAAAAGACTCTATCAACCAAATTTGAGCCAACAAGTGAGAGCAAGAGCCTGGCGTCGGTATTTATCAGTCGCACGTTTTCTAGAGCATTTGCCCTAGCTAGTTTTGCTACTTGCTCGATGCTTGGCTTATAGACTTCTATTCCGATAACTAGGGCATTTGGATTGTTTTTAGCTTGATAAAGCAAGTGCCTGCCAGAACCAAAGCCGATCTCAATGAAAATCTCTTTAAATTTATCTTTTAACTCGCAAAATGCTGGCACAAATTCTTCAAGGCTTAAAATTTCACTCACTTTTTTAGTCAAATTTGTCTTTTTTACGGCAAATGCTTGACTGATTACATCATTGCAATTTTGCTCTTTAAAAAGCTCCAGCGCCTCTTGCAAAAGACCAACTTTAGCTGGCTTTGTAAGCTTTTCTCCCTTTACGACGATGCCATTTTTACCGGACTTTACGACTAGGAAAAAACTCTCTTCTTCATTTTTTGTGTATATGAGCCTCTCGTTTCGTCCATTTGCTTGCCAAAGAAATTTGACTTTGTCATTACCAAATGGAAACGAGAGCTCTTTTAAGGACGAAGCTATGAAATTTGGCATTATTTTATGCTAACTTCTGCTTTTGATGACTTATCAGAGGCGATGCCGTACTCATCGATAGCTACGACGCTGTAAGAATAGCTAGCTCCTTTTTGCACGCTATCATCTCTAAGTCCAGTACCATCTATGCCACTAAAAATTTTCTCACTTGCACCACTTCTATAAACAGTGTACGAACTAGCTCTATCAACTGCACTCCAATTTACATTTACTCCGCTACCATCGTAGCTAGCGCTAATATTTGGAGTCTTTGGCGCACCAAGTGTTATCCCCACAATTGGCTCTTCTTGTTTTAAGCTCTCAAGGCCGTCTTTATCGACTGCTGTGACTCTGTAATACCTTGTTGCCGCATTTGTGTTTATGAGATCTTCATAAGTGTTGCTAGTCGTTTTTGCTAGATATGTGTAAGGCAAAATTTTACTCACTGTCCTATAAACTTTAAAATAAGCAAAATCCTCAGCTGGCGCATAATCCCAAGTTAAAATTATCTTTTTTGGTGCATTTTTTGTTGCCTGAAGGTTTGTTACTGATTTAGGGTAACTCCTTTGTCGTTGCACTTATGTTTTGGCTTGGTTTTGAAACAACGCCTGAAGAAGTTTTAACTAAAATTCTATACTCATAAGACTTACCAGGTTTTACCTCAGTATCGATATATTCGGCATTTAGTCTGCCATTTACCTCTGCGATTTGGCTAAATTTATTAACTCCGGCATCACTTCTTTGAATGATATAGCTTGCCACGGTGCTATCAGGATGCGGTCTCCAGATCACTTTCACACGTCCTGGAAGCCCTGTAATAGCTTGCGAAAATGGTACTGAGTCAAGCAGTGGCTTTGTAGTTGCTGTTGCGATCGTGCCCGGTTGAGAGACGGCATTGCTTGAGTAGGTTCTCATTTGGTATGAGTAAGTTGTCTCTGGAGCTAGATTGCGGTCCACATAGTGCGTTGCAAAGCGGTCTTTGATGTCTGCAACTAGTTGCATTTTTGAGTTTGCATCATTTGGATTTGAGCGGTAAAGATAGTAGCCAACAACGCTCTCATCGGTCACTGGATTCCACTCGAAGCCAACTTCTGTCATGTCTGAAATAGTTTTTAAACTTGTAATCGTAGGTAGTGACATGCTTTGCTGAGTCGGTACGCTAGAGCCGCATCCCGCCAAGAAAGCTGCTAAAAATGGTGTCAATATGCGTAGGGCAAATTTTTTCATCAAAAATCTCCTTGGGAATTTTTTTGTAAATTATTTGGTTAAAGTCATCATACGTTTTTGCGATAAATTCCACCCTTTTGCCAGTTCGTGGATGGATAAAATAAAGCATATAAGCGTGAAGCATGACTCTGCTTATTTTATCGCCTTGGCTCTTAAATCCGTATAAATCATCGCCTAAAATATGGCGGTTTATGCTAGATAGGTGCACTCTTATCTGATGAGTCCTGCCTGTAAAAAGTTTTGCTGCTATTAAATTTATGCCATTTTCGCTTAGTAAATTTACAAAGGCACTTTTTGCAAATTTAGCGTCCGCGACGATCGCTTTTTTTAGGCGGTTGTTTGGATTTCTGCCGATTGACTTGTCGATGATGACGTCCTCTTTTAGAGGAAGATCAGTGAGTGCTAGATAAATTCGCCCCATGCTCTTATCACTTAGCTGCTCGCTAAGTTTTGCGTGAGCGAAGTTATTTTTAGCAACGACGATAGCACCACTAGTACCTTTATCTAGGCGGTGGACGATACCAGCTCTTACGTCGCCATTTAAATTTGAGAGCATAAATCCTTTTTTATTTAGCCACTCAACAAGTGTCGCCTCTTTTACACTTGGAGCTTGATGGACGACGATTTGCGGGGGTTTATTAAGCACTATAAGATCATCGTCTTCATAGATGATAGGGATGTCGAATTTTACTTCGTACTCGTTTTGCACCTCTTTTTTTGGGGCAAAATTTACGCAAACTTCATCATTTTCGCTTAGAGCAAAGCTTGGTTTTGAGACTGGTTTTAAATTTACGCTTACGAGAGAATCTTTTATCAAATTTAAAGCTTGATTACGTGAAATTTGAAGCTCCTGTGCCACTGCGACGTCGAGTCTTGAGCTATTTAAAACATTAAATTTAACCAAAATCAAAGCCTTGTTTGTGATATAATCTAGCCCAAAAATTAAGGTTTGCTTCTTGATAAAACTAGATCGGCGTATTTTAACACATTTTGATTTTATTCAGCCGTTTTTAATAATCCCAATCATAGCCATTTCTTACATCCTAGTTTCCGAAGCAAACGACGTCTTAGCAAACAAACAGCTTGTATATTTTGGTATCGGATTTGTTTCATTTTGTGTCGCATTTTTGTTACCCATTAGGCGTATAGACTGGATTATTCCGATGTTTTACTGGGTCTGCATCGTGCTGCTTTTAAGTGTCGATCTCTTTGGCGTTAGCAAGCTAGGAGCCAAACGCTGGCTAGAAATTCCTTTCGTTCACTTCACACTTCAGCCATCAGAACTGATGAAGCCAGCCTTTTTACTGATGCTAGCCTATCTCATCAAACAGCGTCCTCCAGAGGCTAATGGATACGGATTAAAAGATTTTTTAAAACTTAGTTTTTACATACTTTTGCCATTTGCGCTCATTATGAAAGAGCCTGATCTTGGCACCGCACTCATACTTTTGATAGTTGGCTACACCATCCTTTTTGTCATCGGCGTAAATAAGAAAATTTGGATCACCATCATCCTTGCCATAGGCTTTTTGGCGCCGGTTTTGTATGAAAATTTACATGACTATCAGAAAAAGAGGATTCACGATTTTATCGCTGAAGAGCCAAGCTATCACGTCAAACAAAGCATTATCGCCATAGGTAGTGGTGGACTAAAAGGTAAGCCAAAGGATGAGGCGACACAGACACACTTTAAATTTTTACCAATCGCCACTAGTGACTTCATCTTTGCCTACAATATCGAGCGTTTTGGCTTTTATGGTGGATTGTTTCTGCTTGGGCTTTATGGGGCACTCATAACACATCTTTTAAGTTTAAATTATGGTCTAAAAAACGACTATTTTACACAAGTTATCACCACGGGGATTGCTGCGCTAATTTTCGTTTACGTCGGTGTAAATGTCTCAATGACGATCGGTTTTGCACCGGTTGTGGGCGTGCCACTACCATTTTTTAGTTACGGCGGAAGTAGCTTTGTTACATTTATGGTACTTTTTGGAATTTTGCAAAATTTGCTAACTTTTAGATTTGATAGAACTTATAGCTTTATAAAAATTCACTTCTAAAATTTTCTCCGCAAATATCAAGCATATAGTTTTTGCTCTATCCTTCTTTGTGCTTTTTAATACAAGACTTTATGGCATTTATAAGATATTTTATATCTTCTTTTGTATGCGTATAGTGAATGCTAACACGTACCCAACCAGGCTTTGCGTCAAAAATGGTATTATCTTTTAGATTAAGCAAATCATGCCCATACGGCCCAGCGCAATCACAGCCTGCGCGTGTTTGGATGCCAAATTCGCTACTTAAACTAGCAGCAAAATCATAAGGCGAAATGCCTTTTACATTAAATGCAAAAATAGGCAATCTGTCTAAATTTTCAGGGCAATAATTTATCACCTCATCTATCTTTTCTAGCTCTTTGCAAAACATCTCGCCTAGCTCACATTCAGCTGCTTTTATATTATTAAGTCCGATCTCATTTCTTAGCTTGTATGCTAAATTTGCACGCATTAGCTGCATTATCGGTGGCGTGCCGCCCTCTTCTAAATTTTCAACTTCATTAGTAAAAATATGTGATGTCCTGCTTACGTACTTGACTGTGCCTCCAGCTGCAAATGTAGGCAAATTTTTACAAAGCTCTTTTTTGATGGCCAAAAGCCCACAACTCCCAACTCCGCCAAGCAGCTTGTGAGGCGAGAGAAACAGTGCGTCAAAATATCTGCAATCGACATTTTCATAAGCACTAAGAGTAGCCACATCAAGTGCCAAAATGCCATTATATTTTTTAATCAGCGAGTAAATTTTTTTATAATCGGTTTTAACGCCAGTGACGTTTGAGGCGGCACTAAAGCTAGCTATTATCTTTCTTTTTGCATTTTGCTTTAATGTATTCTCAAGCATCGCATAATCTATCTCATTGTTTTCATCAAGCTCTATACGTTTTATATCACAAAGCCCTTCTCTTAAGCTAACTTCAACAGAGTGATGCTCATAAGGGCCAATGATCGCTAATGGCAAGTTTAAATTTCTTAAATTTGCTTCGCCGATCAAAGCTCTTGTAGCTGGTGAGATATAAATTCCCACTATCTCCTGAAATTTCTTTATCGCAGCCGTCGCTCCTTGACCAGTCGCAATAAGATAAAAACTATCATCAAGACCCAATAAGCTTTTTAGCTCAGCTCTTGCATTTTCATAGTATTTTTGCGTTAGCACTGCGCTTGAACTACTATCTGAGTGAGTGTTTGCGTAGGTTTCTAAAAATTTTAAAATTTCATCTTCTATGGGCTTATAAGCAAGACCTGAAGCTGTGTAGTCAAAATAGTAAAGGCCCTCTTTTAAAATGATATTTTTTCTTACTTCATCGATATTTAGCAATGTTTTCCTTTTATTTAAATTAGGGATTATAATTAAATTTTCATAAAAAGCTTGCAAAACGAGTGCCTTTTAAAGTAATAAATTTCTTTGTAAATTTTCTATATTTTTCTTTATCGTGCCATCTTTATAGATAGCGGATATTAAGGCGACCATGTCCGGCTTTACTCTAGCGACACTTGAAATGTTGCTAGAGTTTATACCTCCTATGACACACACATTCATTCCCATTTCTTTTGCTTGTGATATAGTTTGGGCCTTGCAAAGTGGCGCATTTGGTTTTGTTGGACTTTTAAACATCGCTCCAAAAGCTACATAGCTAACACCATTTTGTTTTGCATTAATAGCAAGCTCCAAGCTATCATAGCAGCTAACCCCCACGTAAGCGTCATCCCCTAAAATTTCAAACGCTTCTTTTATGCTCGCATCATCTTTTCCCAAATGCACGGACTTTGCCCCGATATTAGCAGCAAATAAAATATCATCATTTACGATAAATCTAGCCCCAAATTTCTCACATAAATTTAAAATTTCACTAGCCAGTCTCTCATTTTTAGGTATTTTTTTGGAGCGAAATTGAAAAAATTTCACCCCACACTCTAAAATTTCTTTAGTATATTGCAAGGCTAAATTTTCAGGCATCAGCACATCGTCGCTAATTGCATAAATTTCAGCCATTTATACCGACTTTATGATTTAGTAGGCGTTTACCAAATTTTGTCGTAATTGCATTTTTAATAGCATTTAAAATGTATTTTTTGGCTAGTTTTATGGCCTCTTCTTTGGTGTGTCCATTTGCCAGCAAGCAAGCCAGCGCACTCGCAAAGCTACATCCAGCCCCGTGAATGATCTCTGGTTTTATTAGTGGCTCTTTAAATTTAAGCACGTCACCATTTTTTTTAAAAAGAGTATCTTCGCAAATTTCTGCAACCATGCTTCGCTTTAAGATCATATCGCAAGGTAAATTTTTGCTATCAAGCTCCAAAACTTTGACTTCATCGATATTTGGCGTAATAATGTCTGCGAATTTAAAAAGCTCTTTTAAGCTTGCTATCGCGTCATCCTCAAGAAGCTTTGAGCCTGATTTTGCTACGCAAACTGGGTCTATTACTATTCTAATGCCTTGCTTATGAAATTTTTCAAGCCAAGAACCAACGCAAGATATAAGCTCTTTATTAAAAAGCATACCAACCTTTATGGCATCTATGCTTAGCTCTTCGTCTACCATTTTGATTTGTTCATTTAGGTTTGTAGCATTTGTAGCAAAGATATTGCTAACGCCATTTGTATTTTGTGCCGTAAAAGCCGTGATAGCCGTCGCTGCGTAGCAAGAAAATGCCTCACATGTCTTAATATCAGCCTGCACACCAGCACCACCAACACTATCACTTCCTGCAATGATTAATATATTTTTCATCTATCTCCCATACAACCTGAAATTTTATCAACGCTAAAAGGATCATCGACCTTCCAACTACTTGAATACTTTTTAATGCTATTTTTTAATGCGTCCACTAGATAATCCGCGTCTTGTAGCGTATGCGTATAGTGAAGTCCAGCTCTGACCCAGCCTGGCTTGCGAGTAAAGAGTGCGTCTTCCTTTAAATGAAGCAAATCATGTCCATATGGCCCAGCGCAAGAGCATCCTGCACGCGTTTGAATGCCATATTCTTTGCTTAAAACTTTAGCTAACTCATAAGGCGAAACACCAGTCACGTTAAAAGAAAATATCGGCAAACGCTTTGCATTATTTGGATGATAGCAAGTAAGCTCAGGAATTTCTGCTAGTCTTTTCTCAAAATACTCTCCAAGCTCGCTCTCATTTTCATATATTGTCCCAAATCCTATCTCATTTCTCAGTCTATAGGCCAAATTTGCTCTTATGAGTCCTAAAATAGGCGGTGTGCCAGCCTCTTCTAGCTGTTCACTATCTTTTACAAATATAGCGTAGTTTTTGCTGACATAGCTTACCGTTCCACCACCAGCAAATGTCGGCTCATCTGAGTTTGCAAGTATCTTTTTTATAGCAAGAAGCCCACAACTTCCAACTCCACCAAGTAATTTATGAGGAGATAAAAAAAGAGCATCGAAATAGTCACAATCAATATTTCCATAAGCGCTAAAACTTGCAGCATCAAATGCCACAATGCCACCATAAGATTTTATAAGAGTATAAATTTTTCTATAATCGCTCAAAACCCCAGTCACATTTGAAGCTACACTAAAAGTTGCGATGATCTCACGACCAACATTTATCCTTAAAATTTGCTCCAAGTGATTAAAATCAATTTCTCCATTTTTATCAAGCCTGATACGCTCAACCTCACAAAGTGCTTGCCTAAAGCTTATCTCATTTGAATGATGCTCGTAAGGCCCAAGCACCACAAGCGGAGAATTTTCATTTGGCTTTAACGAATATCTTTTTTTTAACGCAGGTGGTGCATAAATTCCTAAAATTTCTTGAAATTTCTTTATCGCACCGGTAGCTCCATTGCCACAAGTAAAAAGATAAAAGCTCTCATCAAGTCCTAGTAAGCTTTTTAATTCACGTCTTGAATCTTCATAAGTTTGAGCGGTTTTATAAGCATTTGATGAGCTGATAGAGTGCGTATTTGCATATGTTTGGAGTATTTTTGCCATCTCATCTTCGATAGGCCTATAAGCTAGCCCTGAGGCTGTAAAATCAAAATAATAAATGCCATTTTTTAAAATTATATTTTCTCTAATGTGCTCTAAATTTACCAAATCATAACCCTTGTTTTTTGCGTATCATTATAGATTACTTTAGCTAAAATATACTACAATGCCCAAATAAAGGAGCCAATATAAAAGCTTTAAAATCAACATTTGAGCGAATGAAACACCTTGATATAAATGAACTTATTAAATTTCATCTCGTCTTTGATGAGTTTGATTTAAAACACTCATATTATGATGTTTTTGAAGCGATCGAGGCTGAAATTTTAAACAACTTCTTAGCCTTGATGCCAAAATTTTACTTCGAGTCCGATACAAACGATGCTATAAAATCTGCCCTCATAAAACTCGCACGAAGCGATAGAAAAAAATTTAGCGTAAATAAAATTTTACCTCAAAGCCTAGCTAGCAAAGTCTATGCAAAGCTTTTTGAAAAGAATTTTTTACTGCTAGAAAAAAGTAGAGAAGTACTTCCAAAAAGATCAAAAAATCAAATGCTCAAAAAAGAAGAAAGGGGCTATAAAGTTGAGGATAAAATACATTTTAATAGCCATTTTTCAAGGTTTTGGTTTAGATTTATTGAGCCAAATTTAAATTTACTAAAAGCTGGTAAAAATGATGAAATTTTAGCCATTATAAAAAAAGAATTTGACGAATATGCAAGCCTTGGATTTGAAATTTTATGCGGTGAACTCATGGCAAAAAAATTTCTGATTAATGGCATATTTTTAAGTAGCTTTTGGAGCAGGAATATAGAACTTGATATGCTATTAAACATAGGTGGCAAGATCATAGTCGGCGAGGCAAAATACAAAGAGAGAAAGGTTTGTAAAAACGTGCTAAATTTACTATTAAAAAAATGTGAAAAACTAAATATCAATCCAGATATTATTGCTCTTTTTTCAAAGAGTGGATTTAGTAGCGAGCTAAGAAATCTAAAGGATGAAAGGCTAAGGCTTTATGAAATTAGCGATTTTGAGGAACTTTTAAAATGAACGAACACGATATCCAAGCTGGCTTAAAAAGCCTGATAGAGCAGACTTATCTGATAGAAAACGAATATAAAAATTTAACATCGTCTTACGCAAACTTGCAAAATTTCATTAAAGATATTGTGGAAATTCTGCCAAATGCTATCTGGGTATTAGATGAAAATGATGAGATTTTTTTACAAAACTCAGAAGCAGTAAGACTTGGTAAAATTTTTAAAGAGATACCAAAAAAAGAAGGCGAGATAAATGTAGATGGACAAATTTATCTTTTTAAAACAAGCTCTAAAGACAATAAACTAATAATCTCTGCAACAAACATAACAACAGAAAAACGCACCGAGCGTCTTGCCTCGATGGGTCAAGTAGCAGCTCACTTAGCCCACGAGATCAGAAATCCAGTAGGCTCTATCTCGCTTTTGGCTTCAACACTGCTTAAAAGAGCCGATGAACGCATACAGCCTATCGTAAATCAAATACAAAAAGCTACATGGCGAGTCGAACGCATAATAAAAGCCACTCTACTTTTCACAAAAGGCCTTAACATAAATGCACAAATTTTTGACTTTTCGCAGCTTAAAAAAGAGTGCGAAGAGGCTATAAATTTTTACGACTATTCAAAGGATATTAAATTTAGCCTAGAATTTCCAGATGGCAAATATATGGGCGACCTTGATCTACTTGCCATCGTTTTTCAAAATATTTTATTTAACGCTATTGATGCCATCGAAGAGAGCGATGATGATGAGGGAGAGATCATTTTAAGCTACGAAAAAACACCGAGTGAGCATAAATTTATCGTTTATGATAGTGGCGAGCCTATCAAAGACAAAGCCATAGTCTTTGAGCCATTTAAAAGCAGCAAGCTAAAAGGAAATGGCCTTGGGCTGCACCTTTGCTTGCAGATCATAGAGGCTCACAAAGGCAGTATCGAGATCACACTAAATCCAAAAACATTTTGCATAAATTTACCAATAAAGGAGAAAGAATGAACATACAAAACGAACTTGAGGCTTTTAAAAAATCTCTTCAAACGCTTGATTTGAGAGAAATTTCAAACGATGGAGCAAAAAACGTTGCATTTATCTGTATCGATATGATAGAAGCATTTGCTGGCAGTGGCGCGCTCGCTAGTCAAAGAGTAGCTGCTTTATCAAAAGGGATCGCGACACTTTTTGATAGAGCGTGGAAAGATTTTGGCTTTAGAAATTTTATCCTTATAGAAGATAGACACACCAGTGATTCAAAAGAATTTGAGAACTTTTTGCCACATGCCATACTTGATACAAATGAGATAAAAACCGTAAAAGAGATAGAAAATCTAAGCTTTTTTAAAGAGTTCAAGACATTTTATAAAAACTCTTTAAGCATTGCGTTTAATAAAGAATTTGAGAAATTTTTAGAGCAAAACCCACAAATTGACACTTTTGTTATTACCGGAGATTGCACTGATATGTGCGTTTATCAGTGCGTCAGTTATCTTAAACTACGAGCCAATGAATATAATAAAAAAGCAAGAGTTATCGTGCCGTTTGATCTTACACAAACGTACGATATACCAGGACACAATGGCGATTTTTACCACGAGATGTTTTCTCTTCATATGAAGCTAGCACTTGGCGCTGATGTGGTAAAGAGTATTAAATTTTAAAGCTTACTTGAAATATTTATGAGCCTATTTAGCTCGTCAAATTTAAAGCTAAGCTCGTATTTATCCGATACGATTTCATTAGGGCTTTCGCTAAATTTCATATCACAGCTTAGTAAAAGTCCTTTTACAAGGATTTTGTGATCTAGCTCATAGGCACTTATGCACTCATTTACTACGCTCAAAAGCTCATTTGCTAGCACTGGCTCTTCAAAGACTGCATCTGCTCTAAACGCTACGTATGCCGCACCACCATCGTACTCTATCCTATAATAATTTTGTTCATCAAAAGCGGTGCAAAGGACCATACTGATCGTGTGGCCATTAAAATTTTTATCTAGATCAAATTGTGGTGTGCTAAATACACTAAGTCCAAATTTCTCACCAAACTCACGCGCTTTATTTGCAAGCTCAAGCAACCGCTCATCAAAGCCATTTATATTTTCATAACCCCAAAGCCACGTATTTGACGAGAAGCTCTCAGAGCCAATAAACTGCATGTCAAACTCACGCTCATCAAAGTAAATTTTACCACTATCAAAATCAACCTGCCAGTTGCTACCTTCAACAAGTAGCCTAAATGCACGTTTTTGAAGTAATGTCGCTTTGCCAACACATGCGCTAAAAAGCTCACTCCAGTTACTTTTATCT
The DNA here is from genome assembly GCF_002165775.1 of Campylobacter concisus. Lineage (NCBI taxonomy): Bacteria > Pseudomonadati > Campylobacterota > Epsilonproteobacteria > Campylobacterales > Campylobacteraceae > Campylobacter > Campylobacter concisus. The sequence continues at coordinate 25,633 of NZ_NDYP01000004.1, forward strand.
ACGCCAAGCTTATCTAAGAACATCGCTTCTCCAGGCATTAGCAAGCTATTGCTTGAAGTGCTTTTTCTTTAAAGCTATCATTTACAACAAATTTTGTCTTATAGACAAAAATTTGAGCCGTATTTTCATTTTTTATCTTAATAACAAGGCGTTTATCGTTGTGTGTGCCACTTTTTATATGTTCGTTATAGCCAAGATTATAAAGATTAGTGATCTTATCTTTGCTAAGCTCACTAAGGCATAAAAGCACCTCTAGCTCAGCATATTCTCTTGCTCTTTGAGGCGTGCTAGCTTCTTCATTTTTAGAAAATTTAGAGTTTTGCTTTAGCTTTCTTGTCTTAAAGTCTAAATTTTGTGCATCTTCTAGGCTATAAACCTCGTTTAAATTTGTCCTTACAAATTGATCATCTTTTGTGATATTTATCCTAAAAGCATAAGGCAGGTCTCGTTTTGCTTCATCTTTTACTATATCTTCGATGTTGCCAAGCTCTCTTTCAAAGACTGCGATCTCGATATTTCCGTGAAAATCAAGCACATTTATAGTGCCCATTTTCTTGCCACTTTTGGTTATCCTTGTGCTAAAGTCTTCGATCTTGCCAACGACTAAAATTTCAGCACTTTGTGGCAAGCTCTCAAATTCTGAGCTTAGAGTGTATTTTATCTTGTTGATCTCGTCTTTATAATCATCAAGCGGGTGGCCTGAGAGGTAGATACCAACACTCTCTTGCTCAAATTTTAAAATTTGCTTGATGTCAAATTCATCATTTATCGTGACAAAATTTATCCTCACATCATTCATGCTCTCATCTTCGCCAAACAAGCTCTCAACAGCATTTTTACGGATCTGAGCAGCACTTTTACAAGCTTCTATGATATTTTCTACATTTTGCATAAGCATCTTACGACTAAAGCCAAACTCATCAAAACATCCAGCTTTTATAAGGCTTTCAAAGACCTTTTTATTTACTTTAAATGGATCGATCCTTGAGACAAAGTCGTCCATACTCTTAAATTCGCCATTTGCTTCACGCTCAGTGATAATGTTTTCAATAGCCGCTCCACCAACACCTTTAATCGCACCAAGCCCAAAGATAATGCCGTCGTGACCCTCATTTTTAACAACGCTAAATTCTTTAGTTGATTTGTTGATAGATGGTGGCAAAGTGTCTATATTTATGCGTTTTATCTCATCGATATAGCGAACGATCTTATCGACATTACTCTCCTCGCTTGTAAGAAGTGCGGCCATAAATTCAGCCGGATAATAGGCCTTAAGATAAGCTGTTTGAAAGGTAACATAAGCGTAAGCTGCGGAGTGAGATTTATTAAAGCCATATCCTGCAAATTTTACAATTAGCTCGAAAAGATCGTCTGCTTTTTGTCCATTTAGCCCTTTTGCCTCAGCGCCTTTTACAAACTCACCCTTTAGTCTGTCCATCTCTTCTTTGATCTTTTTACCCATCGCACGGCGTACAAGGTCCGCCCCGCCAAGGCTAAAGCCGCCTATGGCTTGAACGATTTGCATAACTTGCTCTTGATAAACGATGACACCGTATGTTGGTGCAAGGATTGGCTCAAGCTCTTTAAATGAGTAGGTTATCTCTGCCTCGCCATGTTTTCTTTTGACGAAGTCATCGAGCATACCACTCTCCATCGGTCCTGGGCGGTAGAGCGCTAGCATCGCGACGATATCCTCAAAGCAGTCTGGACGCAAGCTAGTTCCTAGCTTTCTCATGCCCTCGCCCTCGATTTGGAAAATTCCTATCGCTTGGCCGCTTTGTATCATTTTATAAACATTAGAATCGTTTTTATCGATCTGCTCCCAAATGATATCCTTGCCAGTTCGTTGCTTTACTAGCTTTATAGCATTATCGATAACTGTTAGTGTTTTTAGTCCAAGAAAGTCAAATTTAATTAAATCAACATCCTCAAGATATTTAAGGCTATACTGCGTAACATAGCGATCTTCTGGGCTGTTTGGCTGACGAAATAGCGGAGTTTTATTCCACAGCTCCTCATTTGAGATAACGACACCTGCTGCGTGCTGACCAGCGTTTCTGTTTAGTCCCTCAAGATCAAGTGCAAATTTCCAAATTTTAGCTGCCTTTGGATTTTGGCTGATGAGCTCAGCTATCTTTGGCTCTTTTTCATAAGCATCTTTTAGCGTAATACCAAGTTCATCAGGTATTAGCTTTGCCATCGCATCGGCTTCGGCGTAAGGCATATCACAAACCCTAGCAACATCTCTAATGACACCTTTTGCGAGCAATTTACCAAATGTAATAACGCCAGCAACGTTAAATTTTCCATATTTTTGCGTAACATAGTCAATTATCTCGCCGCGTCTACTTTGACAAAAATCCACGTCAATATCTGGCATGCTAACACGCTCTGGGTTTAGAAATCTCTCAAAAAGCAGGTTGTATGGGATCGGATCAAGGTCGGTGATCTTTAGTGAATAAGCGACCAAGCTACCAGCCGCAGAACCACGCCCTGGGCCAACTGGCACGCCTCTACTTTTAGCCTCATTTATGAAGTCCCAAACGATCATCATATAGCCTGGGAAATTCATTTTATTTATGATGCCAATCTCTATCTCAAGGCGTTTTTTGTATTCGTCATGTAAATTTTCAGGGACAAATTTTAGCCTCTCTTCAAGACCTTTTCTACATTCATACTCAAAAAAAACAGCATCATTTTTAAAGCTATATCTATTTTCAGGCTCTGGAAGTGTTAAATTTCTCTCTTTGGCATATTCAAGAGTAAATTTAAAATTTGGCGGAGTTGGGTTGCCAAGCTTGATCTCAAGGTTGCACTTATTTACGATCTCTTGGGTATTTTCTATCACTTCAGGGATATCTAAAAATAGCTCACTCATCTGCTCTTTGCTCTTAACAAAAAACTCATGAACGCTGTGGCGAAGTCGGTTTGGATCATCTAAAGTTTTGTTCATCGCGATACACATAAAAACCTCATGTGCGTCAGCTCGCTCTTTAAAAGTGTAGTGAGTATCGTTTGTGGCAATAACCTTTATGCCAGTCTCTTTGGCGATGCGTAAAATATCATCATCAATGCGTTTTTGATCGCCGATGCCGTGACGCATGATCTCAAGATAAAAGTCATCTCCAAAAATTTCTTTATACTCAAGCGCGACCTCTTTTGCTCTCTCGTAGCCCTTTGCACCAAATTTCACATTGCGATCGCTTAAATTTAGATGCCAGCTCACCTCGCCCTGCAAGCACGCTGAGCTACAAACCAAGCCCTCGCTGTGCTCTTTTAAAATTTTTTTATTTATACGAGGATAGTAGTAAAAGCCCTCGATGTAGCTCATGGAGCTAAGATACATTAAATTTTTATAGCCAGTCTCGTTTTTGGCGATTAGTATGAGGTGAAAACGCTGCTTGGTGCTCTTATCATCAAGCTGCTCGCCGTTATGCACGTAAGCTTCGATGCCAATTAGTGGCTTTATCCCCTCTTTTTTCATCGCTTTGTAAAAATCTATCGCTCCAAACATATTGCCGTGATCAGTAATCGCCGCTGCTGTGTCGCCTCTATCATGAAGTACGTGAGCTAGCTCTTTTATCTTGTTCGCTCCGTCAAGTAGGGAGTATTCAGTGTGTAAATGTAGGTGCGTAAAGCTAGAATTTTCACTCATTTTTTATCCTTTTTTAATGAGTGGATTTTACAAAATTTTGGCTAATAAGGTGCTTGATGAAAACTTAATGGGAGCTTTAAAATTTATAGAATTTGTAGTTTGTGGCTAAGAACGAAGCGCGCTGCCATCTGACGCACTATACCATTAAGGTCTTGTAAATTTTAAACGAGTAATTTCAGCTCTAAAATTTGAGTTAAGCGGTCAGTGAAGCCAAAATTTAGTAGTCAATTATTGCGAGTGAATGGAATTTTAAAATCTATAAAGTGAAAAGAATTAGATCGCGGACTAAGCCGCAATCCATTATAGATAAACTGGGATATTTGTGTGTTCTAAGAAAAATCTCGAAGTGCCACCAAGCACCATTTCCATAAGACCATTTTCACCATATCTGCTAGCAACGATTAGATCAGCATTTCTATCAATAGCTGCTTTTAAAAGCGCTTCACCAGGTATCATCGTGGTAGCAATCACTTCAAAAGTGGCTGATATGCCATGAATTTTGAAGTACTCTTCAAGCTTCTTAAGATTTAGTTCAGCATTATCGCCAAGGCTTGCTTTTGAGGTAATGCACTGAACCTTTTTCGCCTTTTTTAAAAGATCTATCGAGCCTGTTAATGCCCTTGAGCTTTGCGTCGTACCAGTCCAGCTAACAAGGATATTATCAGCTTTAAACTCACGCATTTTTCTAGGGATTACAATCGCATTTTTACCACTTTTTAAAACAGCTGACTCAAATGTACCAGTGATCTTTCCATCAAGTGGCACAGCAGCCACCACTAGATCGCAAAATTTACTCTCTTGCTCCACTATCGCGCTTCTTTTGCCACTGTGAATCGTAAAATTTGCAGTGCAAACATCTTCAATGATTTCACTAGTTACTTTTATGCCAAGCTCAGCACAAATTTTATTGAAAATTTTCTCATTCTCTTCATGCTCGACAGCTAGTTCAGATTTAGCTGATTTTAGAAATTCCTCAAAAAGCACTCCTCCACGAAGCGTCATTTTCATATTATAAACTACGCTTGGGTCGAGCTGGCAAGTCATAATTTCCATATGTGTGTTAAACCACTGAGCAACCTTTAGGGCACCATAAATTCTTGGCTCGATATCATCTCCAGCTCCTATTGGAAAAAGCAACTTTTTGTATTTCATCATCTGTCCTTTAAAATTTATTCGACTAAAGAGAGCGAAATTTTATTTCCTTTTTGCTCGCTCACACATACTTTGACCTGATCACCTACATTTAATGGAGTTTTTATCTTTGAGATATGAAGCAAGCCATCAATGCCATCTTTTAGCTCGATAAACACACCAAAATCAACTACACTCTTTACAGTTCCCAAAAACTCATCACCGATATTAAAATTTGGTTTTGAACGCTCTTTGTCGTGTTTAAACGGCTTTTTGCCAAATGAACGTCCATTGTCTTTTGAAGTGATAGAGATGATGTAGTCTTTTGCAGCATCAACATTTTTCTTTGCTCCACCTGCGATTTTAACTTCACCTTTTTCTCTATCAAGATCGATTGAAACTTCAAATTTCTCAATAATCTCTTTTATAGTCTTGCCAGCTTGTCCGATGATGTCTACGATCTTGCTTGGATCGACACTAAATAGTTCAAGCTTTGGAAGCACATCTTCATTTATTTCTATATTTTTATCCGCTTCTGCCATCAAAGACAAGATATGCTCTCTACCGCGTTTTGCTTGATAAAGCGCCTCTTTTAACACTTCTAAACTAATGCCACCAAGTTTAATATCCATCTGAAGCGCTGTGATGCCATCGCTTGTACCTGCTACTTTAAAGTCCATGTCGCCGTCATGATCTTCAAGTCCCATGATATCTGTTAGCACTGCGTGTTTATCGCCTTCAAATATTAGTCCCATAGCGACACCTGCGACAAGTTTTAAAGTATTTACGCCAGCTGCTCTAAGTGCGAGCGAGCCACCGCAAACGCTAGCCATCGAGCTTGAGCCGTTGCTCTCTAAAATTTCTGAAACGACTCTTATTGTGTATGGTGAAGCTAGATCGATACTTGGTGCAAGGGCACGTTTGGCTAAATTTCCATGTCCAAGCTCACGTCTACCAGGAGCTTTTAGTGGACTTGCCTCACCTACGCTAAAGCCCGGAAAGTTATAGTTAAACATAAATTTCTCTACAAAGGGTACTTTTTCAGTGAGGATGTCATACATTTGAGCGTCACTGTCAGTGCCAAGAGTAGTGACAACTAGGGCTTGTGTCTGTCCTCTTGTAAAGAGGCATGAGCCATGTGCATTTGGAAGCACATTTGTTTCGATACTAATAGGCCTAACCTCTTCAAGACCACGTCCATCAGCTCTAACACCCTCGTTTATGATCTGCTCTCTAACGATTTTCTTTTTATATTTGCCAAGGACATTTGTGATGACAGACTCGTCCCAGCCCTCTTTTTGAGCGACCTCATCACTTGAAATTTGTTTTGCGATCTTGCTAAGCTCGCTAGCGCGCTCGCTTTTTGCCATTTGATTGATCGCGTTTTTGACTTCGGCTTTATAAAATTTATCGATATAAATAGCGATATTTTCATTTTCTATCTCAGGTTTTAGCTCAAGCGCAGCGTCCTCTTTCTTATGCTCTTTGAAAGCTTCTTCGTAAGCACTGCTAGCTCTTAGTATCGCCTTACCAGCAAAATCAATCGCTTCAACCATCATATCTTCGCTAAATTCATTCATTAGCTGTTTTTGAGCCATGCTATCACTTAGGCTCGGATCTATCATCGGCTCAATCGCAACCATCGGAATGAGCTGTGTAATTTGTTGAGGCAAGCTTTTCATCTCGATCATCAAAAGCTCATCTTTTGTGCCAGCCACGTATAGATCGATCGCACTTTGTTTTAGTTCAGAGTTGCTTGGGTTGATCACAAATTTATCATCTATATAGCCAACTCTTACACCACATACTGGGCGATTTACTGGGATGTCGCTAAGATAGAGTGCAACTGAGGCTGCATTTAGACTTACAACTTGCAAATCAACCTCAGGATCAGCTGAAAGCACCATTACAACGATTTGAGTTGGATATGCGTAACCTTTTGGAAAGAGTGGTCTAAGAGATCTATCGATGATGCGAGCTGTTAGCGTTTCAAAGTCGCCTGGCTTTGTCTCGCGCTTAACGTAACCACCTGGAATTTTACCAGCGGCGTAAGCTTTTTCGATGTACTGCACCGTTAGAGGTAAAAAATCCTCCTCAACTTGTGTGTCCTCTCTTGCAACAGTTGCTAAAACGACGGTATTTTTCACCCTTAAAAGCACTGCTCCACTAGCTTGTTTTGCTACTTTATTAAGGTCAAAAATTTCAACCTGATTATTGACTTCTATACTATATTGCATTATTTTTATCTCCTTGTTGTTTTTGTAACGGCAAATAATAAGGGCTCTCTTCTAATATTGACATGATACGCTCACTCGTAGCTTCGATCTTTTTCTCGTAATATGAATCCACATCGATAAAATCAACGATCTTGTTTATTGTATAAATTTCATCAACCATATCATTTAAATTTGTAAAGACATCAGTAGCAATCACTGGCGTTGCGTATGAGATGGATTTTACCTTCACATCAAGCAACGTCTTTATGCAAATGAGTGCCGTCATACCAGTCTCGCACCCCTCATCGATTAGTAAAATATTTTTATCTTTTAGCTCTCCTATCAAATTTCCTTTTCGGTATTTATAAACGTTTTTTAAAATTTTTTCTTCATATTTTCTATGTGCTTCGCCGTAAATGTAATCATAGCTTATACCAAAAGCCTTTATAAGTTTATCATTTAATACTATATCTTCTGTCTCGCTAACTATTGCAACGTCGCATTCGCTATTATTTGGGGCAGGTATTGGCTCGCTAAAGAGCATCTCGTAGCTTAAATTTAAACTTCTACAAACTGCATCTGCGAGTATAACTGACTCAAGCGACATACAAACAACTATCGTCTTTTTATCTACAAGCTCTTTTTTTGGCAAAATTTCAATTAGCTTGCTAGCTGCTTCTAATTGATCCTTAAATTTAGCCGTTATCATTTAGTTGGCACTCGATTTTGTACTACTTTGTGAAAAGTCATAGTGTAAACCGCCCATTGGATAGAAATTTATCGTGAAATAGATACCATTTTTTCTAGTTGATGCTGAGCCGTTTATTGTTGTTGTTGGCTCGACATCTTGTTGATAAATTATCCCGTAATTCCAGCATTTTCTTTGATGAAGCACACCAACTCTCCAGCTTTTTGTGTAGCTTCGCTCAATATCATATTGCCAGCCGCCAATAAGGCTGTATTGATGAGGTAATTTTACTCCAAGACCACTTGTAAAATAGCTATCTTTTGTCGCACTATTTTTTATTTTGCTATCATTTTTCTTCATGGTGTGAAGCATATTTAGCCAAAATAAATCATTTGTATATGAAAGTCCGCTTTGTATCTTTTTAAGCTCTTTACTCTTGTGTGAATATTCAAGCTTATTATAAAGGCTTAAATTTTCAAATGGATATAGATAAATAGCATTTTTTAAATTCGAATATTCATCTTCTTTTGTGTAATATCCTTGAGAAATACTATGCTTTATAATCTTTCTACCATTAGAGTTAAAGAAATACTGCGTCAGATAACCAGAAATTTCTTCCTTACTCTGCTCTTGAGTCAAGAAATTTTCATACTCATTTAGATTTTTATCATAGATAAACTCATCATCTAAATTTCCTTTTCTATAACCTGGTAGTAGGTATTCAGCTCCAAAATTTAGAGTGTGGTAAAAGCTTTCATACGCTTTTGCAAGGTCAGTGTGAAGGGCAAATTTATGGTAATTATTTACAAAATTTGTATGCTTATCTTCTCTTTTATCATCAAATGAATTTATCTTATTCTCGTAATTTATTCTTGACGCGTATAGATACTCGTAAAATGAAAATGTTAAGCTATCATCAAGTAGTGGTACATGCACTGAAGCTGGAAGTGTAAATTCATACTGAGTCGCTCTAACGCCTATCTTTCTATCGTATCTATGTGACTGAAGATCGAGTGAATATAAGATATTTGGCAAGACAATATCATCTGTAAATTTATGATACTGAAGCGATGGAAGCTCTTGAAGCGTGTCTTTGTTCTCATTTTTTGAGCCAATTTTTTCAGTGTCTATGTAGTATTTTGCATAAGCACCAAAATAATGATCGTCATTTGCGATGAAATAGTTAAATTTAGAAGTTACAAGCGAATCATAATCATCATCCCTGCCCTTTAAATTTAAATAATCTATATCGTTTAACTTCGTTGCGTCTATCCAAATTCCCTCTTGCAAATCTGCTTCACTAAGATATCTTATAAGCTTATCTCTTTCGTATTTTAGTCCGATACCTTTATGTGTTTTATTTTTTAGTTCAGCCTTATTTGAAGTCTCTCCTTTTTGCTTGGCTTGGTAGCTGTTTTTATCAGTAAATGAGCCAAAGCTGATTTCACCCCTTGAATCAGGCGACTCAGTAAATCTAAACGCACCATAAATTCCAGCACCTCTGTTTGTTCTTATCTGCGGATCAAGCTCGAAGTCCCACTCATTATAAGGTGCAAAATAAATCGGCTGCTTGAAATAAAAGCCTTCAGATTTTCCATATCCAAGCTCAGGCGGTAAAAGGCCTGTTCTTCTTGTGGTATCTGTTGAAAAACCAAAATATGGCAAATAAAAAACTGGCACATTAGCTATGCGAAAGACTGGGTTAAAAAGGTGTAAAAATTTGCTTTGTTTATTTAGCATAGCTGAGCTTGAGGTGATACTCCAGTCAGGATCTTGGACATTACAGCTTGAAACCATCGCTTTTTTTACTCTATAGTACTCGCTATCGGAGCTACTTTCATCGCTTCTCATCCACACTTCCATGTCCTTGTTCATCATGAAAAGCGATTCAAAAGCAGTATTATTATTTTTTAAATTTAGCTTTGCATAATTTGAGCGAGAGACTTCACTCTTGCCCTTCATCATGTTGACGTTACCAAAAAGCTCGATAATCGAATTATTTTGATCAAACACAGCACAATCAGCTGTCACAAGGTAATCTTGTGAATATACAACAACATTTTTATTGGCCGTGACGATACCTTTATCTTGCTTTACATCATCAGCCAAAAGCTGCACATCTTGCACAGCTGCACTTAGATTTAAAATACAAACCGGAACTAAAAATAAAATTTTACGCATTTATCACCACTGTTTTTGCTATTTTGTCTTGCCAAGTCTGCCTAGCTGGATTTGCAAATGCCCATGCAAAACCAAGATAAAAACAAGCTTCACTAACCAACCTAAAAATCGCTCTTACCAAGCTTGAAAAAAAATTTGGTCTATCTAAAATTTCTACATTAATGCACATCGTCTTTGTTAGCATTTGTCCAAGACTCGCACCATAATACCAAACAAAAAATGCATGATAAATAATCTTTAGTGCGACTATTTGCCAAAAGAAATTTAAAGTCAAATTTCTGGCTTCATCATAGCTCATAACCGACAAAAAAGCATCCCAGTAAATGATCAAAAATAAAAAAGAAACAATACATTCATCAATTGAGTAAGCTAGCACTCTTTTTGAAAATGGCGCTAGCGAAATTTCTTCTTTTTCAAGTTTTTCAACTATCTGCATACTCATTTTAATGCCTGCCAGGCAATATCTTTTCTATAATGTGCTCCGTCAAATTTTACATTTTCGCAAAGCTCATAAGCTCTATCACGTGCCTCTTTTATGCTCTTCGCAGTGGCAACGCAGACTAATACTCTGCCACCATCTGCATAAATTTCTCCGCCTTGCTCGCTAACACCAGCATAAGCAATGTGAGCATCTTTTACATCATTTAAAACTGAAATTTTAGCTTTTTGACTACTTTTATACGGATAGTCCTTACTAGCCATCACAACGCCAACTGCAAATTCATCTTTTAAGCTAATAGGCTTTAGCTCGCCCTTTGCAGCATTTAGTAAAATTTCACTTAGATTTCCGTCAATTAATGGCATCAATACCTCGCATTCAGGATCGCCAAATCTTACGTTAAACTCAAGTACATAAGGCTCATTTTTCACGATCATCAGTCCCACAAAAAGCACTCCACAAAACGGACTGCCCTCGTTTTTCATCCCTTTTAACGTAGGTTTTACAACCTCTTCTTCGACCCTTTTTACTAGCTCTTTTGAAGCAAGCGGACTTGGAGCATAAGCGCCCATGCCACCAGTATTTGGACCCTCGTCGTTATCAAGTAAGCGTTTGTGATCTTGCGCAACTGGCAAGCTTACAAAATTTTCGCCGTCACAAATAGCAAAAAAGCTAAGCTCAAAGCCGTCTAAAAACTCTTCAACGACAACAAATTTACCAGCATCACCAAAGCTAACTCCGCTTAGCATGTCGCTAACTGCCTCTTTGGCCTCCTCTTTAGAGTTTGCGATTATAACGCCTTTTCCAGCGCAAAGTCCATCAGCTTTTACAACCATTGGGACGCTTAGAGTATCGATAAATTTAAATGCTTTTTCTTTGTCGTCTGTGTTTAAATATTTTGCAGTTTTTATATTATTTCTAGCTAAGAAATCCTTCATATAGGCCTTACTAGCCTCGAGTCTTGCGGCTGCTTTGCTTGGTCCAAAGATAAGCAAGTCCTCTTCTTTAAAGATGTCCACCACGCCTTCGCTAAGTGGTGCTTCAGGTCCCACGATCGTTAGAGCAATCTCGTTTTTCTTGGCAAATATAGCTAGCTCACGAAAATCTTTTATATCTAAATTCTCACCAAGACGTGAAGTAGCGCCATTTCCGGGCGCAAAGTATAAATTTATATTTTTTTCGTTTTTTAGTTTTAGAGCAATGGCGTATTCGCGGCCGCCACTTCCTATTATGAGAATATTCATTTCATCTCCGTAAATTTAAAAAACCCGAGTGGGCGTCGCATAGAAGAGTGGCCCATAAACAAAGCCAATCTTGCAAATAGATGGATACCAAACGGTTGCAACTTCTCGCCTTTTCAGACTCAAACGAAGCCACATCACAAGGTACCCATACCTTTTCGCTAACAAAAAAGTGTTGGACCCCGTAAAATACTGACTCGCTTCACTCAGGCAATAAAATTATATAAATTCTTTGCTTAAAGTAATGTTTTGGCAAGCGCGATACAGGCGTTTATATCTTGACTTTGGCTTACTATTGGCTCGGTAAATTTTAGCTCTTTTGCAGTGACCTTTCCAATGCTTATCGCTTGATAGCTCTCATCCCAGCCAAAATTACTAAGAAAATTTCTGACATTTAGCGGAGAAGCGAAGATCAAGATACTATTTTTTGGCGGTTTTAGCTCCATTTTGCAAGGATTTAAAACGTTTTGATAAGCGATAATTGCTTTTATATTTACGCCGCCATTTTGCAAAATTTCTAAGAAATTTGAAGCGCTATCTTTACCTTTTAGATAAAGAACTTTTTTGCCTTTTAAAAGTGGCAAAATTTCTCTTGCAAAGTCATCTCCGTGAGCGTTCTTTCCGGTATAAATTTCGCCAAATCCAAACTCTCTTGCAGCCGACGCACAACTATTTGCGATGGCAAAGACTGGCAAATTTATAGCTTTTATATTGTTAAATTTTAATGCATTAAAAGCATTTTTAGAAGTGGCTACCAGTTCATCATAGTCACTTAAATTTAGTTCAAATTTTAAAAATTCGATCTTGCTTACGCTTAAATTTATAACGCTCTCATCAGTCGTTTTTGTATTTGAAATAAGATAAATTTTACGCAAATCTTTTTAACCTTAAAAAAGATATCAAAGCAAATAATGTGCAGGCTAAAATAACAATAGAAGTCGAATAAAATATATCACCAAGCCCAACTAACGGAGAGACGACGCCGCCTAAGAAAAATGGGCAAAATCCAAGTATTGCTGAGGCTGAACCTGCGTATTCTCTGCCTTCGTTCATAGCTAGCGATGAAGCAGTTGGCAAGACAAATCCTGTAAAAAGAAGTAATAAGAAAAATGCGATAATGACGCCGATCACTTCAAATTTAAAACAAAGCATGAAAGCAATAAAAACACTAGCAAACAAGGTGCCAAAAAGCCCAGTTTTGAGCGCTTTTCTCTCATTTAAAAGACTGGCAAGCCTTGCTCCTATAACAAGTCCTAAACCATTTGAAGCAAAGCAAAAGCTATAACTTACTGGACTTAAAGAATAAAATTCTTGAAAGATAAACGAAGATGACGCTATATAGGCAAACATCGCACCCATCGCAAATGTCTGAATGCTTACGAAAAGCATAAATTTTTTCTTTCTTAAAATTTTGCCAAAAACACTATAAGTCACCAACAAAGGCATTTTTAAGCGATTTGACTGACTTAAGCTCTCTTTGAAATAAAAATTTGCGATAAAAAGCAAAATACCAATGATAGTAAGTGCCATAAAGATGCCACGCCAGTCGGTAAATTTAAGCAGCAAACTGCCACCTATTGGTGAAAGTATCGGGGCAAGACCATTTACAACCATCATAAGACTAAAAAATTTAGTCATTTCATGACCCTTATAAAGATCACTCACAACAGCCCTTGAGATGACTAAGCTGCCGGCACTTGCTAGCCCTTGGATGATGCGCATAAAGATAAAAAACTGGATATTTTGTGCAAAAAATATAAAAATAGTGCTTATCGTATAGACGATGAGTGAGATGGTAAGTGGCGTTTTTCGTCCAAATTTATCACTTATTGGGCCAACTATGAGCTGACCTATGGCTAAGCCTGCCATCGATGTCGTGATCGTTAATTGCGTAGCTGTGACGCTTGTTTTAAACCACTCAGTAATAGCAGGAAGTGCTGGCAAATAAAGGTCTGTAACAAATGGTCCAAAGGCAGAGAGAGCGCCTAAAAATAGCAATAAAAATAGCTTGGAATTTTCTTTTTTCATAACTCTTCTTTAAATTTTTAAAGAGATTATATTATGACTTTACTTTTTGCTTTATTAAGTATAAATTTACTACTGTTGTTATAAAAAAGCCCTAAAAATAGGGCTTAGTATTACATTTTGTCTTTAGTGACGATTAAGAGCATTTTAAATTTATCTTTTATCTTTAATCCGTGTGGTATTTTGCCTGGAAGCACGATGGTATCGCCTTTTTTGATATCAAAATGTTCATCACCAATAGTTAGCTTCATCTCGCCATCAAGTGCGATAAGTAGTGCATCGCCTGGTGCTGCGTGAGTTGAGAGCTCTTGGTCTGTGTCAAAACTAAGTAATGACATTGAGCCGTTTTCGTTCTTTACGAGCGTTTTGCTCACGATTTTGCCTTTTTCGTATTCGACTGCATCAACTAAGCTAAAAATAGCTGCCTTAGGTAAATGATCTATCATTAAATCCTCCTTAAAATCAATTGAAATATATTTCGTTGGTTCGTTAAAAACTAGCTTGCGCCACACTTTTTTCTCTATCAGGCAAGCTTGCTCATTGCCTATATGCATCTGCTTTTCGCCGTAGTATAGGCTAGCACCGCCTTCTACAACCCATGCGAGGCTATCGCAAAACAGCATCTCATGATCTAGCTCCTCGCCTGTATCAAAAGCAAATACATCGACATGAGCGTTCTCGCAATCAAAAATTCTCTTGCTAACAACGCTTTTAGAAATAACCTTTGTGTCAGCATTTAGATTGTAAATTTTACTCATTTTTCTTCCTTTCGTAAATTTACACGTCATTGTAGTAAAAATTTTTGGACGATTTGTTGATAAGGATTATCTACTGATTCAAAATATAGGTTATCGTTTTTTAAGATAATATTTTAAACATATACCCAATTTTACTATAAAAAACAATTTTTGCTATATTTATATATTTTCATATTTTAATCAAAATCTAAAATTCCTCTTGAAAGGTCCTTAAAATACTTATCTTTATATACATTATGAATTATCTCTCTGTTATCAAATTCAACAATATAGTTGAGAATCTCTTTTAACCTATCGCTAATATCTTCTCGTATAAAAATATCAATAATCTTTCTAATATTTTTTGCTCGTATAGATTTTCCAATAGATATTGATTCCATTTGATATTTTATTTCGGTCAAAGCAATTTTTATTTGCTCTTCAGTTAGCATCTTAAATAAGGAATCATAATATCCAACCGCTCCTGGAGATACGCCTTGACAATAAGTTACTTCTCTACCAATTCTACATTCCAAGAAAGTTTTAATAATTTTTTCCTCTCTATCATTAGGAATATCTGACGGTTGCGAAATATACTTCATAATTTTTTTTGCTATTGGTGGTTCATGGTAGTAATTATCCCATTCATTATGAACAGTATGCAAATCATCACATAAGCCACTAATTTCCAAACTTCGCTCCGTCAATGACAAATAAGGTAAACCATCACAGTACTCCAAAAACTTATAAGTTAAGTCTTCTTTATTCTTTTGAAGATTATTACGAAAAAAAAGCTTCTTTTCGCCTATATCATATTTGATATCATCTCTACAGTATTTCCAAATTTCCTTTGATAGTTTAAGAACATTCTCTCTTGCTTCAACACTTGTACTTTCTACAATAAATATACCGAATAATCCACGCAATAAAGTACCTGACATAACTGAAGAAAATTTTTTAACTTCCTTTCCTATTGTTCCAATCGTTATATCATCCAATAAACTAGTACTCTTTTTTATTTGTTCCACAATTTTTTTTATATGTACAGCTGAACTAGAAGGCTTATCGTTTATTACTTCTGTTACACATGTTTTTAACCATCCTAATAATTCAAAAGAATTAATATTATATGAATTTGGATGAGATGCACCTATCTGATTTCTCATATCCAATATGTGACACAATTTTAAGTATACAACACTTGATATCCATTCTAACTTTCTTAGAGTTTCCAACATTGTTTTATCTTTAATTCCAAGAAGGTCATCTTCATTTTTGTATTGCTCTCTTACTTTATCTGCGACTGCATTATCAAAAAATGTATCAATACCAAAATAGATTATTTTTTGTCGTAAACTTATAACTACTTCATTCCAAACATAATTTAACGAAGCATCAAAAAGTCCTATGGCTGCACCTGCAACAAATCTTGACAAATATGTCGCATCTCTTTTTTGGTTTTCTGGAATGGAATTCATTAATTGCGGCAGCATTTTCATTATGTTTTCACGTTCATCTACTGAAGCAATTATATTTTCAGAGGGTAATCCCAAGTCATTTAACATTAATTCAAATTTCGTGACTTTCTCAACTAAACTTCCACCACTTTCAACAATCTCAATATTAGACATTTGTTTACCTTATACAAAAATAATATAATCAATTCATTCATCTTATTAATCAACAGTTTAATAGACATCACACACAAACTAACTCGATTCAGCAAAATTCCATTTTCTATATCTTATACCATATACAAGAAAATTTTATATTCCTAACTCGTTATAATGTATTATTTTCAAGAAATTCATAGCAGAAGCATTTATTGCTACTCCCACTCTATCGTTGCGGGCGGTTTGCTCGAGATATCGTAAACTACGCGGTTTATGCCATTCACCTCGTTTATAATGCGGCGGCTTACATTTTCAAGTAGATCATAAGGGAGCCTTGAAAAGCTAGCAGTCATGCCATCGCTCGCATCAACCACGCGCACGCACACGGCGTTTTCATAAGTGCGGTTATCCCCCATTACGCCGACTGAATTTACGTTTAAAAGCACGCAGAATGCCTGCCAAGTTTTGTTGTACCAGCCAGTGCTCTTTAGCTCGTCGCGTAAGATCACGTCAGCTTTGCGAAGTAGTTCAAGGCTTGGTTTATTTACTTCACCCATGATACGAATAGCAAGGCCCGGTCCTGGGAAAGGATGACGGAATACTAGATCACGGCTTAATCCGAGCTCAAGACCAAGCTTTCTAACCTCATCTTTAAAAATTTCTCTTAGTGGCTCAATTAGCTCAAATGTCATCCAATCAGGCAAGCCGCCAACGTTGTGGTGGCTCTTTATGGTCTTACTTGAGCCAACGACTGAGCTTTCGATGATATCAGTATAAAGAGTGCCTTGAGCTAGAAATTTCACATCGCCATGCTTTTTAGCCTCTTGCTCAAAAATTTCTATAAATATCTCGCCTATGATCTTGCGTTTTTTCTCAGGATCAACGACGCCAGCTAAGCGGCTAAGAAAGATCTCGCTCGCATCTATGCTAACTAGCTCAACACCAAGCTTTGTTCTAAATGTAGCTTCAACTTGCTCTTTTTCGTTTGTTCTAAGAAGTCCGTTATCAACAAAGACAAGGATCAAATTTTCAGGCACAGCAGCCGCTAAAAGTGCCGCGGTCACGGAGCTATCCACGCCGCCACTAACTGCACAAAGCACCTTGTGAGTGCCTACTGTTTTTCTTATCTCTTCTATCTTGTTTTTAGCAAAGCTTCCCATGTTCCATGTGCTCTCGCAACCACAAATATATTTAGCGAAATTCTTTAGAATTTGCGTGCCGTATTCGCTATGTTGCACCTCTGCGTGGAACTGGATCGCATAAAATTTTCGTTTATCATCGCCAAAAGCACAATAAGGCGAATTTTCACTAACAGCGATCACTTCAAAGCCCTCTGGCAAGTCCTTTACATAGTCGCTATGACTCATCCATACGATTTGTTTTGAAGGTGTATCTTTAAATAGTGCATGCTCTTTAATAACGCTAAGCTCAGCCTTGCCATACTCTTTTTGATCAGCTGCTAAAACCTCCGCTCCATGCGTGTGAGCAAGTAGCTGCATGCCGTAGCAAACGCCAAGTATAGGGATGTTTAACTCAAAGACGCCGTTATCGCAAAAATAAGCATCTTTAGCATAAACACTAGCTGGACCGCCACTTAAAATGATACCTTTTGGCTCTTTTGCCTTTATCTCACTAAGCTTTGCATTAAATGGCAAAATTTCAGTGTAGACACCTTCTTCTCTTAGCCTTCTAGCTATTAGCTGAGTGTATTGCGAACCAAAATCCAAAACTATAATCGTATTGTTCATTTATAACCTTTTAAAAATAGATATGAAAAATTTCAAACTGCACATACCAAACAATGATCGATACGATATATCCTAGAACCACCATCCAAGCGTATTTCATATGTGCACCAAAGGTATAAATTCCTTTTAATTTACCCATTACTCCAACACCAGCTGCTGAACCAAAGCTGATCATCGAACCGCCGATACCAGCAGTTAGTGTCACTAGTAGCCACTGACTCATCGCCTCGCCTGCATCAGCTCCCATTGCTGGATTTGCTTTTAAAACAGCTGACATAACTGGAACGTTATCAACGATCGCTGAAAGGAAGCCAACGCCAATATTTACAGCAGTTGAGCCAAATTTATCATAAAGTGATACAGCGTAATTTAAAAATCCAGCAAAATGAAGAGCGCCAACTGCAGCTAAAATTCCAAAGAAGAAAAATAGTGTGTTATTTTCGATCTTTGACATATAGTGAAATACATGCATTGGCTCTTCATTTTTGTGAGCTTTTTTGAAATAGTAAGTATAAAGACTAAGTAGTGAGAAACCAAACATCATTCCCCACATCGCTGGCAAGTGGAAAAGCTGATGCATCATAACTGCACAAAAGATAGTAAATGCGCCTATAAAAATAACCACTTTACCGCCTTTTTTCATAACCACTTTTGGCTCGTTTGCCACATCAAAATGTGGTGCAGTACTTGGCACCACGCGAGAAAGTAAAAATGCCGTTACAAACCAACCTATGATAGATGCTGGGAAAAGTGCAAAAAAGTCGACAAATGGTGCTTTTCCAGCAGCCCAAGCCATAAGCGTAGTGATATCGCCAAATGGACTCCATGCCCCACCTGCATTTGCTGCTACGACGATGTTTATTGCGCCAGCCACTAGGAAATTTGTATTATTTCTATCTATCGTTAGAAGAACGGTTGAAAGAATAAGCGCTGTTGTTAGGTTATCAGCTACTGGGCTTATAAAAAATGCCAAAATACCAGTTAGCCAAAACAGCTTTCTATAAGTATAGCCTTTTGATACGAGATTATATTTAAGTGCATTAAATACATCTCTTTCGATAAGTGCTTCGATAAAAGTCATCGCCACCATCAAGAAAAATACGATCTGAGCGATCTCTAAAATCAGGTGATTTACCTCATGTTCAAGCGAATGCACATCCATGCCATTTATAAGCATGTAAACACCGATAAGTAGGAACATAAATGTACCGATAAAAATAGCAGGTTTTGCTTTATCAATGTGGAAATTTTCTTCCGCTGCTATGAAAAAATATCCAACAACAAAAATTATAAGCGATAAAATTCCTGCCCATGTAGTAGTTAAGTCAATAGCTGCGGTTTCTCCATCAGCACCAAAAGCCATCGCGAAAAACAAGCCTAGAAGTCCAAAAAACCTCATTATACTCTCCTTGTAGAATAAAAAATCTTGGTATATTACTTAAATGAGCCTAAAAATTAGGTTAGTTAAAATTATTAAGCTTACATTACATTTTTATTTAAATACGAAAATTTTACTAGATTTTGTTTATCTTGTCAGTTTTCTTTTCTTTTACGGGAGCATTTCCATAAAATGGATCATCTTTATAGCCACAACCGCTAAATGCAAAAAGAGTAAAAATTAAAATAAAAGATGATAAGATAAGCCCATGAAAAACGCTAAATTTTTGATAAATACTATTCACGAAAATCCTTTGTATAAAGAAAAATTAAGCATGGCAAATGAGTGCCAACAGCTTTTAGAGCTTATGGGGAAAGCAAAACGATTTTATATAGCTTTTTGCTACGTTAGAGAAGGTGTTTTGACCTTTGTTCTTACTCATCCCACTGGGCTTTTAGAGCTTAGGCGTGATAGTAGTATAAATGATATAAAAAGGTTATTAAAAACCTTTTGCAATTTTAATAAAAATAGCGTTTTTAACAGCATTCTTACTCCAAAACCTATTAATGAAATCAACTATACAAAAAACAAAAAAGAAGAAAATATAAGATTTGTCGTGAGCAAATTTTTAAAATTTTTTAATCAAAAAGAGCAAAGTGCCATCTTTTATGCACCAGCTAGCAAAGGTGAGTTTAAAAATTTAGCAAAAGACGAGCAAATACACCAAAAATTTGAAGAGCTAAGAGAAATTTTGCTCAAGAAAAATGAGCAGGCAAGATGCTAATAGACGAGATCAGAACGCTTCCAAACGAGCCTGGCGTATATCAGTATTTTGACGCACAAAATAGGCTCTTATACGTTGGCAAGGCCAAAATTTTAAAAAATAGGGTCAAAAGCTACTTTAAATTTACCCCAAGCCTAGCTCCGGCTGAAAAACTAAGCCCTAGAATTTCAAAGATGATAAGCGAGGCGGTGCATCTTGAATACATCGTCACGCCAAGCGAAGCAGATGCTCTAATACTTGAAAATTCTTTCATCAAGCAGCTTAAGCCAAAATACAACATCTTGCTTCGTGACGACAAGACCTATCCTTATATCTTTATAAATTTAAATGATGATTTTCCAAGATTTGAGATCACTAGAAAGGTGGTAAAAGGCTCGAATATCCGCTATTTTGGGCCATATTTTAGTGGAGCTAGCGAGCTGCTTGAGGCACTTTATCTAAATTTCAACCTCGTTCAGAAAAAATCCTGCATCAAAGGCAAAAAAGCCTGCCTTTTTTATCAGCTAAAACGCTGCTATGCCCCATGCGAGGGCAAAATTTCAAAAGAAAACTACGCTAAGATCGTAAACGAAGCTATCGCGGCCTTACAAAATCCAAATTTGCTCATCGCTCGCCTTGAAGAGCTCATGCTAAACTACGCCAAGGCCGAAGACTACGAGCAAGCAGCCGCTACTAGAGATAAGATACAAACACTTAAAAATATGCAAACAAAGGTTGAAGTTGATCTTGCTAAGCTTGAGGACTTTGAGGCCTACTCGGTCGCTTGTGTGCATGATATGATCTGTGCGGTGAGATTTAGCGTGCAAAATGGCAAGATAACTGGCGTAAAAACTGACATCACGCAGGCCAAAAACGCTCAAAAAGATGAGATAAACGAAGCTTATAAGCAGGCTATTTTAAAAAGCTTCATAGCTGGACAGCCGATAATTAGCACCAAAATTTATGTGCATGAGAGCTTTGAAGATAGTGAGCTGGTGGAGGAAATTTTAAACGAGAGATTTGGACGTAAATTTAGCATCACATGCCCAAAGATAGGCGATAAGCGTAAAATTTGTGAGATCGCTACCAAAAACGCTGAAGTTAGCATTGAAAAATATCTAAAAACGCACGATAACGTGCTATTAAACGAGATAAAAGAGTACTTTGACCTAGCTCACACGCCTTACGTGGTCGAGGCTTACGACAACTCGCACCTTTTTGGCGAGGCAAGTGTCGGAGCGATGGTGCGCTATGAGCATGGCGAGTGGGCGAAGCAAAACTACCGCCATATGCACCTAAGCTCTAAAAACGACTACGATCAGATGAAAGAGAGTTTGACAGCCAGAGCACTTAGATTTGACAAGCTTAGCCCGCCTGATATTTGGGTCATTGATGGTGGTGAAGTGCTTTTAAATTTAGCCTGTGAAATTTTAGCGAGCAGTGGCGCAAACGTCGATGTGATAGCCATTTCAAAAGAAAAGATAGACGCCAAAGCTCACCGCGCAAAAGGCGAGGCAAAGGATAAAATTTACACAAAAAGTGGTAGCTTTAGCCTAAGCACGAGCGATAAAAAGCTTCAGTTTTTCCAAAAAATGCGTGATGAAAGCCATAGATTTGTCATTAGCTTTCACAGAAAAACAAGGCAGAAAAACGATATGCAAAGATCAATTCTAAAGCAAGCTGGCGTTTCTGAGGGCAGTATCGCGAAATTAATCAGCTTTTACGGAAGTTTTGATAAAATCAGCGAAGCGAATTTAGACGAAGTGGCAAAAATAACAAATAAAAGCGTAGCAGAAAAGCTTGCAGTACTCAAAGAAGGAAATTTGAAGTGATAATATACGATGAAAATTTAAAAATATCTGCGATAACGCAAGATTCACTTGAGCTATTGGGTTTTGATAGTTTAGATGACTTTTTGTTGCAATACAAAGATATAAGCGAGCTAGTCATAACAAGCCAGGAAAGTACAAACTACAGCTTCTTGGAATTTTTACAAAATACGAAAGATAATAGTGCTAGAGTAAATTTAAAAAGAAAAGATGGTGGTGCGATCTTACTAGAAGCGAGATTGCAAAATGCTATTTTAAAAAATGGTGAAAAATTTTTTATCGTGCTTTTAGAGAAGCAAGACATAATAAACAACCAAAATCTAATAGCAGCAGTAAAAGTAAAACCTACACTAAGACTGCCTGTTTTTAAACTAAACGCATGGTATCTTTTTGATACACAGACACAATCACTTATCGATGATTCCTGGTTTGAAACATCACTTAAAATACTAAATTTAAATAAAAAAGATTTTGCATCCTATTTAAATATCTTTTTACACAACGCAAGAGAAATTCTTATCCAAATCCAATCAGCCATAATCGCAAAAGACGAGATAATGCTCAAAAAATATGTAGATGAGATAAGAGAGGCTGCATTAAATTTAAAGCTTAATAATCTAGCAAATGAGCTTAATGCTCTTTTAGATAACAATCAAAATGGAAAGATGAAAGAGATGTCTCTTTTTACCAAAAGACTAATTGAGATAGAAAATATCGTCAAAAAATATAGCAAAAAGAGTATCCATGAAAAATAATAAATTTTATATATTGTTAGCGCCAATAATAATTTCAGCGATCTTTTGCGCATATAGCGGAAATGAAAGCTATAAAAAATTCACAGATCTAAAAGATCTAAATGAAAAACTATATAAACAATCCTTAGTATTTCAAACTATAAAATCTGTAATACAAGAGCACGATACGCTAATAGGCAAAAGCCAAGAAGATATAAAAAAGTTGCGAGATAGCACCTTAAAAAATACACAAAAATTTATAAATTCTATAAGAAAAGACGATCGCACCGAGATACGAAATGTAAATAAATTAAAAGAATTGCTAGCAAATCTCAACCAAAATGATAAATTTGATGAACTATTTTACGAATTTTTCCAAAATATAAATGGAGAAATAGATAGCGATTTTAAACAAGATTTAGACCGAGACTTTCCGCTTATAATAAAAGCTTATGCCGCAACTTTAAGTAAAATTTACAACCAACTCTCTTTAGCAAACAACACTAAATACTACGTAAAAAATATCTTTATAAATGGCCCTTTATTTTCAATAAATAGCAATGTGAGAGAAAATATATATTCCGTAAGAGACAACACACCAAATCTTGATATGCTTCCAAAAAGTGAGCTAAAAGAGAATATTTACAAAGACTTTAATCAGTTTGAAGCCAACTATCAAGCTAAAAAAATAAGAGAAGCTAAAGCCAAGATCGCATTTTCTGAAAAACTAAATATCGAAGATATCATCTTAATTAAACAGTATGAAGATGATAAATTTATACTTTTATTAGATAGTGCCATAAACATAAAAAATGAGCTACTAGAACTTACTAAGAGCGAGAAAATAAGCTTTGGCATAAAGACCTTTTTTGAGTTTTTGCTTTGTGGCTTGCTCATTTTGTCTTTGCTTAGCATTTCTGCTAGGTTGAAATTTTTAAAGGTGCTTATCGATAAGTCAAAATACATATCAAACTATATCCTATCATCAAAAGAGACAAGTGCGGATAATGCGATATCAAAGCTCATAAAAACTTATGAAGATCTAAAAGAAGCCTATATAAAAGATAGCAGCTTTTTTCAGATAAAAGATAAATATATTTTATCCGTGAGCAAGAAACTAGAGTCTATTAATAAAGAAATTTTTACATCGACCGCGGCTTTAAAAATAGAAACAAATAATAGCAAAAAGCAAGTATTTATAGACACGATAGAAAAAAATGCAAATATCATGACTTCGCTTTATAACAATGCTAAAAATATCTCAAATGTTAAAAAATATAGCGAATGCAATAAAACCGAGATATTTGATCCTCAAAAAAGCTTTGAAGAAATTTTGCAAGCAAATATTGTCTATTCGCAAAGCAAAAAGATAAATTTTATAAGCTACCTTGATCCAAGCCTTACAAATGAACTAGAAGGAAATCTAAATTCATTAAAAACCGCATTTAACTCTATCTTTTTGGCATCTTTATCAATGTCTTTAAGACATCAAAACATTATCATCGCTATCAAAAAAGTTCAAAAAGAGTTTGATAGAAGCGGACTTTGTTCTGTAAGCTTTAGCATAAAAAATAGCTCAGCTGCCATGAGTGAAAAGCAAATTTCAGATATATTTTCAGATGATGAGAATAGCTTAAATAATGATGAGAGCGAGTTTTATCTAAAAATCGCTCAAATTTATTTAAAAAATTTAGAAAGTAAGCTGGAGATTAACTCGTTTCCAAGTATTGGCAATGAGTTTAAATTTGTAGTCATTTTTAAAACAACATCAAACCATAAAGACTTTGATATAAAATGCAATCATAAATTAGCATTTTTGCAAGATGTAAATGTAGCTTACAACGAAGCTTTTGAGCAGACCACAAAAGACCTTGGGCTCAAAGTAGATATGTTAACAAGCACTAGTCCATCTATTACAAAAAATTATGATGCTATATTTTTAAGAAATACCAATAAGCAAGGTCAAGATATTAAAAATCCGCTCATTTTAAAAGATCCGCTAACTCCGTTAAGTATCACAAGACTACTTTGCTTGGGTGAAGCTGATATTATGAATAAAAATTTAAACGATAAACCAAAAATTTTGATCTGCGATACTAATGAAATTTACATAGATATAACAGCAAGTGGCTTTAGTAAATTTAACTGCGAAGTTGTGGGAGTTTGTAATAAAAAAGATTTAAAACAAGCCATAAAGCAAGGCGATTTTGACCTTATCTTTGTTGGCTCGAAATTTTTCGAAGCTGAAAAAAATAGCATTCAAAAAAATCTTGATCTTATAAAAACAGCCATACAAAATGCAAAAATTCCAATTATACTAATGCTTTCAAACACTTCAAATATAGATGGAGAGAGTGTCAAAGAATACTTCAATGCCTATATAAAAACGCCAATAAATAGCGACGAACTGGCTCAAATTTTTAGAAAATTTTTGCCAAATTTTGGCGAGATTGCAATAGACGAAAGCTATCTAGCAAAAAGTGAAAATATTATTTTATTTAAGAAATCGCCAATGGAAAATAAAATATTTAGCTCAGCTTTAGGAGAATTTTACAACACACTTGAAACCACAAATAGCTTTGATGAGCTATTAACAAAGATAAAAACCAAAACTTATGGCATCGTTCTTATAGATGAAAATGTAAAAGACTTCAACTACGAAGAGCTAACAAGAGTTGTTGATAAGATAAGGCAAAGCAAAAAGGTTGATACAAGAGTGCTGATATTTGGCGCACAAGAAAGAAGTGAATTTCCTTTTGTAAAAGTGCTAGCTAAAAATATCACAAAAGCAGAGCTTTCAGCTACCGTAAGGGAACAAATCGATTCTATGGGCACTAGCTACGCTAAAAGCTCTTATGAATTTATTAAGTTTAACGCCTAAAACTCTTTTGCGTTATTTTTAAATACATTTAGCACGCTTGCTCGCTTATGGCAAATTTCAGCGTATTCTCTTTCGCTCTTTGAGTCATAAACTATACCAGCTCCAGCCCCCACAAATACATCACTAAAGCCATTTTCACTTGGCACAAATATGGCTGATCGAATAAGAATAGCAACCTGAGCATCGCCATTAAAATGTAAAAATCCAATGCCACCGCCATAGATATTTCGCTCAGAAATTTCAAGCTCATTGATTATCTGCATAGCTCTTATTTTTGGGGCACCACTTAGCGTGCCAGCTGGAAAAATACTAGCTAAGACGTCGAAAAGATCAAGCCCTTTAGCGCACTTGCCATAGACATCGCTTACGATATGAATTACTTTTTCATATTTTTGGATATGCATTGCATTTTTTACAAATACACTTTTTGGTTCTGAAACCCTGCCGATGTCATTTCTGGCAAGATCGATTAGCATTTTATGTTCAGCCAGCTCCTTTTCGTCACTTAAAAGCTCATTTTCAAGTGCTGCATCTGCATTTGCATCGCTTCCTCTAGGCCTTGTGCCTGCGATCGGAGCTACAAAAATTTGCTCACTTTTCATCTCAAAAACAAGCTCTGGCGAAGAGCCAACCACATCGCCATAAGGTGTAGGAAAATGAAACATATATGGGCTTGGATTTGTAAGTGAGAGCTTTTTATAAAAGTCTAGACTACTCATATTCGTTGAAATTTCAAGTAATTCACCAAGCACCACCTGAAATACATCGCCACTTCTTATATACTCTTTTGCTAACTCAACCATATCCTCAAAGTGTTTCTTTTCTTTACTAAGATCAGTTCTTATACTAAATTTACTCTGCTCTTTATTTTTGCATTCAACTTTCGCATCAAGCAAAAAGTCATAATATTTATTCTTATCTCCATAAAATGTATAAATTTTACTCATCTTGTCAAAGTGTAGATAAGCTTTTGCATCGGCATAGATAAATTTTGGAAATTCGTACTTTTTAGCTTTCTCTTCTCCGATATATTCAAAATATCTCACACCATCATAAGCAAAAACACCAAAGAGCCCCGCAAACGGAGCTAAAGATTTATTACGATTTGTATCAAAATAACTTCTAAGCCCATAAAAATCCATATCCTTTTCATCGATATATTCGCAATCAATGCCTATAATCGTTTGCGTCTTATCCTCGGCTAGGTAGCTATTTTTAAATTTTTCTCTAATCACTTCATAATAAAACAATGGTTGTTCTAAGAGCATTTTTTTCCTTTAAATTTTTGGGTGATTATAAAAAAAGTTCGCTTTTAGTTTTTAAAATTTTTATCAAATTTCTAAATTTATGCCCAAATTTCACCTTTTTACTATTTTTTTAACACCGCTTGGCTAAAATTTGGCACTCATAAAAGGAAATTTATGCTTTTTGTTGAACTTTTTATAATTGGTATCGGCGTTGGATACATCGCTGGCTTTTTTGGCATCGGTGGCGGCACGGTCGTCGTTCCTATAATGGTCGCCTTTGGATATGACATAAAAACTGCTATTGGCATAAGCGTCATGCAAATGATATTTAGTGCGACTTTTGGCTCGTATCTAAACTACAAAGCTGGCCTTTTAAAACTAAATCGCGGCGTATTTTTAGGTCTTGGAGGATTGGTCGGAGCTAGCTTTAGTGGCATCATAGTATCTCACACGCCTGAGCTTTTACTCGAACTGCTCTTGCTTGCAACTTTTATCTTTTCACTCATAAAACTATACTTCACACCAAATAGCGACGGTACAAATGCGAACAACTCAGTGTTTTTGCTATTTTTAGTTGGTTTTTGTATAGGTGCACTTGCCATTAGTATAGGCATAGGCGGTGGGGTTTTTATAGCTCCTATTTTAGTTGGCTTCTTGCGCTATGATATGAAAAAAGCCGTTTCTATGGGCGTATTTTTCGTTATGTTTGCAGCCATTGCTGGCTTCATCTCACTCTCACTAAATGGTCACATCTCATACGCTGAGGGCATATTTTTAGGTCTTGGCTCGCTAATAGGCGCATACTTTGGCACTAAAAAGACGCAAAATACCGACAAAAAAACACTTAAAAAATGGTTTTTGGTCTTTTACATAGCGATGATATGTTTGATATTAAAAGATATGTTTTTTGAGTAAGAGCATGGCTAAATTTGCCACGCTCTTTTTTTTAAATTTCTTCAAAAAAGTAAGCTTCACTTAGTTTAAAAGCAAGCTCTTTTAGCTCATCTTTACTTAAATTTACGCTCTTTACGATATCTTTTAAACTAGCTTTGCCATCAAATTTTAAAGCGGCCTTGATCTCTTCATGGCTTAAGTTTAGCTTGCCATTTAGCTCATTTGCCAAAGAGATAACTGGTGAGCTAGCATTTAAAAAATACTCAAGATACGCAGCAGCTCTAGGCTTTAGTCTAGTTTTACCAGGCTCATAGATAAGTGCTTTGAGTTTTGAAGAAGAGATTTTAGTGTTTTGATCGTTTAAAATTTCAAGCAGTCCCACAAAAGCTTCATTTGCATTCTCGCTAAGTGCAGCCTTTACTTCACTTAAATTTAAGCTTTGTGGATAGCTTTTGCTTAAAATTTCTTGCGTTTTTGTCCTTGGCTGCTCGCTAAAATATGCAAAGTAAATCTTATCAAGCTCGCTCTCTCCAAGCACTGCATCAAAGTCCTCAGTACCGCCAAGCCTCTCCTTATGAGAGATGAGACTTTTTCTAAATGATCTATTAAATAAAAAATCGTTTAGCTGCTCTTTTTTGATGCGAGAGTTGTAATTTTGCTCGATATGTGCGTCAAAGCGATAAATTCCAGTTGAGCTTGCAAAGATATCATTTAGCGAAGCGTCTATGACGTAGCAAAGTCCATGCTTATCGATATGTTTAGCAAATTTATGAAAGTAGATTGGCTCGTTGCTAGCCTCTAAAAAGTCATGCAATATATAATAATCATTACCCTTTGCGATGATGCCTTGCAAGAAATTTAGCTGCGTTAGAAGAAGCTTCATGCTATCTTTGTATACGACATCGCTTTGGCTTTGCAGGCTAAATTTTAAATAATCCTGTAAGAAATTTAACTCACCTTTTACGTGAGCAAGTGCTTCTTTGCTGTCATTGCCTGAGCTAACAAAAAGCATAAAATCTCTTAAAATATCAAGGCTCTTCCAGCCAGGATAGGTATTATACGAAACATAAGCGATGCCATCCTTGCTAAGTAGTGCTTTAATCGTGGCAAGCAGTGCATCTCTTACATTTGGGCTCACCCAGCTATAAACGCCATGAGCTATAATATAGTCAAATTTCCCAAGCTCTTTTATATCGCTTTCGTTCATGTGCAAAAAATTTCGCTCAAGCAGAGTAAAATTTTCTAAACCTATCTGCTTTGCTACTTTGTTACCTTCAGCCACTTGATGGCTTGAGATGTCGATACCAACGACTTTTGCGCTTTTGTGCGAAATAGCAAATGGCAAGATATTACCGCCATATGACGAGCCAAGCTCAAGCACCCTAGCCTCTTTTAAGCTAGCTGCTTTAAGCCCCAGAAATTTAGCAACCGCCTCTATCCTAACAGGCGAGCAGTCGCTAAATGCGGCCGAGAAATAAGGAATTTCATCGTAAGCTTTCTTTGTTTTATTCATTAGCTATGTTTTCTTGCAAATTCTCTCATAAACTCGCCAAGTTTCTCGACATCGCTTTGGCTAACGGCGTTGTAGATAGAGGCTCTTATGCCGCCAAGATGTCTGTGACCTTTTAGCCCTAGCATGCCCTCTTTTAGTGCTTCTTCGACAAAAACTGGCTCAAGTGCGTGATCTTTTGGTATCGTAAAGCTCACGTTCATATCTGATCTGCTTGATTTTTTGGCATGGCCCACGTAAAAGCCATTTGAGCTATCTATGATGTCGTAAAGCGTGCTTGCTTTTTTGGCATTTATCTTCTCAACCTTGGCAAGTCCGCCAAGATCTAGCAGGTGCTGCATGGTTAAATTTAAAAGATAAATTCCAAAGGTTGGTGGTGTGTTGTAAAGCGAGTTTGCCTCTACGTGCGTTTTGTAGCGCAAAAACATAGGGACGTTTTGGCTGCTCACGCGATCAACTAAGTCTTTTCTTAAAATAACGATAGTCACGCCACTTGGGCCTGCATTTTTCTGAGCGCCACCGTAAAGCAAGCCGATACTACTAAAATCAAGCGGTCTAGCGAAAAAGTCGCTCGAAGCATCGACAACTAGGGGAGATTTTGTCTTTGGCATAGCCTTATACTGCGTGCCGTAAATCGTATTATTTGAGCAGATGTAGGCGTAGTCAGCGTCATCACTAAATTTCACATCAGGAATGTAAGAGAAATTTTCATCCTCGCTACTTGCTACGACATCCACATTTACACCAAGTACTTTTGCCTCTTTGATCGCTTTGTTTGTCCAAACGCCGGTGTTTGCGTATTGCGCCTTGCCACCTTGATATAAATTCATCGGTATCATGCTAAATTGCAAATGTGCGCCGCCTTGCAAGAATAAAATTTCATACTCATCACCGATGCCGTAAAGCTTTCTTATCTTATCCATCGCGCCAAAGTGGATCTCCTCAAAGGTCTTGCTTCTGTGGCTGATCTCCATGATCGAGTAGCCCTCGCCTCTGTAGTCGGTAAATTCGGCCTTTGCGTGCTCTAAAACGCTTAGTGGTATCGCGCTTGGACCTGCGCTAAAGTTGATTTTTCTACTCATTTTTACTCCTTGATAATTGCTTTTTTATGTGTATTTTGCGAGATAAGCTCGATCTCATCATTTAAATTTAAATCCCTAAGATCAACCCTCTTGCCATCTTTTCTAACCTCGATAAGCCCTTTTGTGCTCTCAAAAAAAAGTTCCCTCATCTCATAAGCCTTCTCTAGTGAGCTAAGGGCCGAGCCAAGGACTAAAATTTTTCTTTGCACGGCGTTTGCTAGGGCGTTTTGCTTGTTTGCTACCTCACTAAATTTTAGCTCGATCCTAGCTTTTAGGGCATTTGATGAAAATTTAGAAAGAAGAACATTTAACAAATTTTGCTTTTTGGTGATCTTTAAGCTTAAAGCGCTATCAAGATCATCGCTGAGCCTGTCAAGATACTGAAAAAATGCCTCTTCATCAGGCAGCAGATCAAGCATAGCTGCACTTGGCGTAAGCGATCTGCGGTCTGCTACAAAGTCGCTTATAACGTAGTCGATCTCGTGTCCGATAGCGCTTATGACTGGCGTCTTTGTAGCGTAAATTTCACGAGCTAAGCCCTCGTCGTTAAAGCACCAAAGATCCTCTTTGCTGCCACCTCCTCTAGCTAAAACAATCACATCTACGCCGTATTTATCGGCTCTGCGCAAGGCTTTTATAAGCGAGCTTGGGGCATTTTCACCTTGAGTTAAAGCATCAAAAATATAAATTTCGCTTAATTTCCAACGGCTCGTCACGACCTTTAACATATCCTGAAGCGCTGCCGAAGTAGCGCTTGTGACAAGGGCTATTTTTTTAGGTAAATTTGGTATCTCTTTTTTTGCAGCAATGTCAAAAAGCCCCTCATTTTCGAGCTTTTCTTTAAGCTGCCTAAACGCAAGCTCAAGCTCGCCCTCGCCATCAGGCAGCATCGAACTTGCCACTAGCTGATAGGACCCACTTGGCGAGTAAATAGTCACTTTGCCATAAATTTTTACTTTTAACCCATCTTTTGGCAGGAATTTCACTTTTTGGTTGTTCATGCGATACATCACAGCTGAGATGCTTGACTTCTCATCCTTTAGCGTGAAGTACCAGTGTCCAGAGGCGTGCTTAGTAAGGCGCGAAATTTCGCCACTTACCTCGACATAGTCAAGTGTGGCTTCAAGTAGTGCCTTTGCTTTTTCGTTTAGCTCAGAAACACTAAGCATTGATTTCTCTTACCTTTTTAGCGATAAATAGCGTCGAGATATCCATACTAAAGCCCTTGTAAAGCTCTATCTCAAAACCAGCTTCGACTAGCTCATCACAAAAGCTCTTAGCATCCAAGAAATTTTCGATCGAGCTTGGCAGATATTCGTATGCCTCTTTGTTTTTTGAGATAAAGCCACCAATTTTTGGCAAAATTTTACTTAGGTAAAAATCTCTTAGCGAGGTTATAAGGCCTTTTTTCTGGCGTTTTGTAAATTCAAGTACGACTACGTAGCCATTTAGAGCAAGCACTCTGTTAAACTCCCTAAGCGCTGCCTTTCGCTCGACCACATTTCTAATGCCATAGCTTATGCTTAAAATTTGAGCCTCTCTGCTTGCAAGCGTAGTGTTGTCAGCGTAGGCCTCTATAAATTGAAAATTTGGAAATTTTGCCTTCGCCTCTTTTAGCATACCACTTGAGGGATCGATACCAGTAAGGCTTTTTATCTGCACGCCAAATTCTTTTGAAATTTCACTCCAAAGCCCCATCATATCGCCAGTGCCACAAGCCACATCTACGATATTTATACTTTTATTTTTAAAAATTTCTAGCATATATCTGCAGGCAAATTTCCTCCAACTCACGTCCACACCAAGACTTAGCACTCTGTTTGCGACGTCATAAGTCGGAGCGATCTGGTTAAACATATCAACTATTTTTTCTTGTTTTTGCATAAATTTGCCCTTTTATATGTAGTAAATTTTTAAATTTCTTGAAATTTTACGAGTTGCTTTTATAAATTTAAGACGCTTTTTTAGTATCTCTTCTCTACTTTTATAAATTTGCTTGTAAATTTTACTCTCAAGCCTCTCTTTATCTAGCATTTCTGGAAGCCTTTTAAGGATGCCGAGCCAGACGTCATAGTCTTGAAGATTACCAAAAATTTCTTGCATCTGCTTTAGCTTCTCTTCATACTTTTTAAGCCCTTCAAAATAAAAAATTTCACATAAAAACTCATATGTGTATCTCATCTTTTTAAGCTCTATCCTAAGATCATGAAAGCTCTCATTTGGGCAGTCTTGATTAAGGCTTTTTAGCCTTTTTTGAGCTAAAACCAAAAGTGTTCTAAGCTTAAACGAACCAAGTCGCGAAAGGCTTACATCAAAGAGTTTTGACTTATAAAATTCACCCTCGTTTAAAAATATCTCCCACTCTTTTAAAAATGCGTAGTTTTCTTCGTCGCCAAGGTAGCTTTTTACATTTTCATACTCTAAATCTAGAGCCTTTTGCACAAAATAGATAGGCTCATTTGCGTGCTTTTGCTCGTTTAAAAAGCTCAAAAATACATCCAAATCTCGCTTTTTGTTTGTCGAGTTTGCAAGCATTTTAAAATTCTCACCAAAAAAAAGTGTCACTTTCTTATCAAAAACGCCGTTAAAAATTTTAAGGATCGATCTAACCTTTCTTAAATTTACGCGAAGCTCATGCAAAACTTCTTCATCTTTATCTATCAAATACTGGCTTTTTAGCCTTTTTATTACTTTAAAAATACTAACAAAAAGGACTCTTAGCGCCTCTCCGCTTTTTAGATTTGCAGCAAAATTTGGCAGAATTTCTTTTTCTTTTATGATCTTGTAGGCTCTTTTGTAGTCGATTTGTTCATTTTCATTAGCATGGATGGCAAGAAATTTGTTTTTATATCTTTTGTCACAAGTTACGTCACTTAGGCAAAAATTTTCTAAAAATGGTGGCAGATTGAAAAAGACAGCCTCATTTTCATCGCTAAATTCGATTTCAAATGTACAAAGCCCGTTTAGTTCATTTTTAAAAATATCGATATTGCAAGGATTGTTATTTAGTTTAAAAATATATCTATCTTTTAAGATGACGCTACCGATGCGGTTTTTAAGAGCCTTTTTAAACTCCACCTTTTCGCAAAATTCTTCATTTTCTTCTCTGATTAGATCTTTACCGATCTTTACAGTTTTTATAAATTTATCCTCTTCACTTCGAAAGCGAATCTCTTCATTTTGCGTTATCTTGGTATAAAACTGAGAAATTTCAAGATGCTTAAAGACTACTCCAGCTTCTTTTAAAAAATCTAGAATTTGAGAATTTTTGAGTAAAAATTTACGCTCTATCTCCAAACTCACATTTTTCTCCAAAATTTTTTGTTCATTTTAGCAAGTTAGTGCTTAAAACAATGAGAAAAATGCTAAATTTAGGCTTATTTTAAAAGTATTTTTATAAGAAAAAAGATGGAATTTATGCTGCTAAATAGCAACATAAATTTTATTTACAGTGTTTACAGCTTTTTACGCTAGCTACTATATTTAGACGTTCTATTATATTTCCGATCTTCTTTTCTAGTGCCTCTTGATATTTGCCAAGCTCAGCATCATCGTAGCTCACGTCTTCAACGCTTCCACAGCTTTCACAAACTACATGGATATGTGGATATTCGTAGATGTCGTATCTAGCTTTTTGATTGACGATATTTACTTCAACTACAAGACCTTCGTCTTTTAAAGTATTTAAATTTTTATAAACTGTCGCAAGAGAAACCGATGGACTCTCCTTTAAAATTTCATCATAAAGCTCATCAATCGTTGGATGCGTGTGGCGATCAAGAATTCTTAAAACGCTAAGGCGTTGTGGCGTGACTTTTAGCCCAGATTGCTTTAATAATGATACGTATTGCATAATGCTTTTCCTTGTTTTTATTTTGGCTTATGCTAGCAAAAATAATATTAAACGTTACTTTATTAAATGATATTAATTATTCTCTAGTAAATTTTTGGTGATCTGCTCGGCACTTATACCAAGGTACTTTTCGACCTCAGTAGTTGAACCATGAGGGATAAATTTATCTTCATACTCAAAACTAATGACACTTATATTTGATATTTTGTTTTCTTGTAAAAATGCGCTTACTATATCGCCAATACCACCCTTTTTAGCACTATCACTAAAGATATACCACTTTTTAGTGCGTTTTGCAAGACCTAGTAAAAGCTCGCTATCAAGTGGTTTTGCAAAGACAAGGTCAACTAATACCACATCAAGCTTGTCAGCTAGTAAATTTCTAACCAAATTTGCCCTGCCAACGCCGTTGCCATAGCCCAAAAATGCAACATCAGACTCTGCATCGGCTACAATTTCACCCTTGCCAAACTCAAGTGGTTTGGCATTAAATTCATCTCTTAAGATAAATGCTCCGCGCGGGTATCTAAATGCGCTTACGCCCTTGTAAGAGTAGGCAAATTCCATAACATTTTTCATACTCTCTTCGCACCTTGGGGCAAAGAGAACCATATTTGGCACAGCGTTTAAAAAGCTAATATCAAAGGCGCCCTGATGCGTTTCGCCGTCCTCGCCCACGATGCCTGCCCTATCCATCGCAAATGTGATGTTTAAATTTAAGATAGAAGCGTCGTGGATGACCTGATCATAGGCTCTTTGCATAAAGGTCGAATATATCGCGACAAATGGCTTAAAACCCTCTTTTGCCATGGCTGACATTGAGGTAACTGCGTGCTGCTCGGCTATCGCCACGTCCCAAAAGCGGTCTGGAAACTCATGTATGAGCGCGTCCATGCCAGTGCCTGTTGGCATCGCAGCCGTTACGCCAACGATGTCGCTGTGCTCTTTTGCCATCTTTAAAAGCTGCTCGCTAAAGATCGCCGTGGCTGACTTGTTTGACTGTCTTTTTATAAATTCGCCACTTTTTAGATCAAATGGCCCAACTCCGTGCCAATTTTCATAGTAACCCTCGGCAAATTCATACCCTTTGCCCTTTAGCGTCTGCACGTGCACGATGACTGGTTTTTTCATGTTTTTAGCGGTTTCAAATGTGCTAAGAAGCGCTGAAAGGTCGTGTCCATCGACTGGACCTATATACTCAAGTCCAAGCTCTTCAAAAAACATGCCAGGAGTGATGAGCCTGATGCCCTCCTCCATGCGTCTAGCCATATAGGCTGCAGAGTCTGGCATATAGCTTAAAAAGCGCTCAACCCTGCCTTTAAATTTTTGATAAAACTGCCCTGCCATCATCTGGCTTAGATACTTGCTAAGTGCGCCTATTGGCTTGCTTATGCTCATCTCATTGTCGTTTAGGATGATGACGCAAGGATATTTTCTATCCCCAAGCTCATTTAACGCCTCGTACGCCATACCCCCACTTAACGAGCCGTCGCCTATGACAGCTACTGGCAAGCGCTCT
The DNA here is from genome assembly GCF_002165775.1 of Campylobacter concisus. Taxonomy (NCBI): domain Bacteria; kingdom Pseudomonadati; phylum Campylobacterota; class Epsilonproteobacteria; order Campylobacterales; family Campylobacteraceae; genus Campylobacter; species Campylobacter concisus. The sequence goes on from NZ_NDYP01000004.1 coordinate 60,997, forward strand.
TCATTTTTTAGTTTGATCGCCTTTGCAGCGCCAACTGCAAGTGAAATGGATGTCGAGCTATGGCCTGCCACAAAGTAGTCAAATTTGCTCTCGCTTGGCTTTGTGTAGCCACTGATACCATTAAATTTTCTAAGCGTATCAAAGTTGTCCCAGCGCCCAGTTAGCAGCTTGTGCGCGTAGCTTTGGTGGCTCACGTCAAAGATAAATGGATCCTTTGTAACGTCAAAAATTTTATGCATCGCAACGATGATCTCGACTGCGCCGATGTTTGAGCTAAGATGGCCGCCATTTTTACTAACGGTAGCTAAAATTTTATCTCTGATGTCGTGGCAAAGTGCGTTTAGCTCATCGACATTTAGGCTTTTAACGTCTTTATTCATTATTTACCAACATTTTTAGCTTCTCAAGCCTTGTTTGCATCGTCGCATCGATGTTTCCGCCCTCGCTTATTATCACCACGCCACCCTTGCTTATGGCATCATCAGCGCTTACTTTTACGCGTTCGTTTTTACTAAATTGCTCTTTTAGATAGTCGCTATCTTCTGGATTTACGCGAATTTCTATATTTTTTACGTCGCTTAGCTCTTTTATAAGCGAATTTGCTAGGTGGTAAGCGATCTGGCTAGATGCGCTTGAAACCTCTTTTTCTATTACCTCTTTTGCGATCTTTATCGCAGTTTGCCCAAGCTCTTCCTCGCTCTTTTTCAAAAACTCATCAAATTTAGCGTACTGCTCATCTAGCTTTGCAGCTGAAGCGCTAAATTTAGCCTCAAGCTCTTTTATCTTTGCCTCATTTGCAGCATTTGTTTGAGCGATGCCTTCGTTTTTGCCATCCTCTTTTGCACGGATGGTCTCGGCTTCAAGTCGCTTTGCAAATTCGCTCTCTTGATTTTCTATTTGCATTTGGAGCTTGATGATATTACTACTTAGCTCATCTGTCTTTTTAAGCAGCTCCTCGACAAAACTCGAGTCAAATCCAGGCTGGTGAGCTTGGCTATTTTGAGGCTGAGGCGCAAAGTGATTTTGCATGTTTGGTTGCACTGAGTGCGGCATCTGAGGCGTGAAATTTTCACCACCTTGCTCTAAATTTTGCTCATTTAGCTCTTCACTAAGGTTGTTCTCTTCTATCAAAACAGGTGCGCTATCTTGGGCTCTTTCATTGCTCCCAAGTACCTTAAATCTATAATTTTCTATAAAGTGAGCCGGCGAGGTCTCACTTGTTATTACGCTACTTTTCATTCTATCATCTCATCTGCTTCGCCAACTTGGAATACACCTTGATCAGCTAAGGTTTGTACTACTTCTACAATGCGTCTTTGAGCCTCTTCAACATCTTTTACACGAACAGCGCCAAGGTATTGCATCTCCTCTTTAAAGGCTTCGGCTGCACGCTGAGACATATTTGATAAAAATTTATCTTTAATGCCATCGCTTGAACCCTTAAATGCAACCATAAGGTCTTTTTTATCGACATTTTTGAGAATTTCTCTAATCGCAGTTGCGTTAAGGTTGATAATATCTTCAAATGTAAACATAAGCTCTTTGATCGTTGTGGCAAGCTTATCATCGCTTTGTTCGATGCGCTCGATCGTGCTTTTGCTAGCTTTTTGACCAAGTCTGTTAAGCACTTCTGCCACAGCTCTTGGACCACCAACCTCGACCTTGTAAGATGTAAGGCTTTCAAGCTTGCCCTCAAGTACGGTTGAGACACGTTTTATTACTGATGGGCTAATATCGCCAAGATTTGCCATCCTGATCACGACCTCGCTTCTTAGCTCATCTGAAAAAAAGCTTAGCGTCTCAGCAGCACTACTTGAGTCCATGTGGGCTAGGATTAGCGCGATAGTTTGAGGGTGCTCTTTTACGATGAAGTCCGCGAGTTGCTGCGGCTTTATCTTATCAAGATAGCCAAAGCTTTTTGAGTTTTCCATGCTTTTTGCAAGCTTGTCTAAAATTTTCTGCGCAGCCTCTGGACCAAATGTGCGGTATAAAATTTCTTTTGCGTATTCTAAACCGCCACTTCTCATATATTGATTTGACTGCATGAGAGCGTAAAATTCTTCAAGCACTGCGCCTGCAACTTGTTTATCTATATTTTTTGCAGTCGCTATGTAGCCTGAAATTTCAGTGATAACATCAACATCCATATGAGAAAATATAACAGCTGTTGCCTCTTCGCCAAGTTGAATTAATAAAATAGCAATCTTTTCAGGCATTGATAGATCATCGTAGATCATCTTTTGCTTATCATTTAACTTCATCGACATTAAATTTCCTTGCGCATGTTAAAGTCACTATCATTTTTAACCATATCTTGAAGTAATGCCGCAATCTCTTCACTACGTTCAGAGATAACCGTTCTCATTTTTTCTAGCAATACGTCGTATTTTAGCTCGTCTTCATTAAATTCACCACCAAGACCAAGTTGTTCTTCGACTTTCTTGCGAGCAGCTTTAAATTTCTCAAGTGTATCTTCAGCATCAGTCTCGATATCTTCAAACTCATTCTGAACTTGTTCTTCTTCCTCTTTTGTCTCTTCAAGCATCTTTTGCATAAATGGTACGATAACTTTTTTGTAGAAGATGTAAAGTAGTAATGCTGCAAAAAGATACTTAAATATCGGCAAGAAAGGCACCACATAGCTATTCATAAAGCTATCCATTTTTTCGCTAGCACTTACGTCTTTATGTGTTTTAAACTCGAAGTTATCCAAGCTTACCTCATCGCCTCTATTTTGATTGTAGCCGATTGATTGCTTGATTAAATTTGTGATTGATTCTCTTTGCTCTTTGGTAAGCGGGGTGAATTCAAACTCGCCAGTTGGCTTGCCATCACTATCTTTTTTACTTTTATAAATACCATCTATAACGACAGCTGCGCTCACTCTGTTTATGCTAGCAAACTGCCCTTTGACGTTTGTCACTTTCTTTGAAATTTCGTAGTTTGTCTGCTGCGAGCTTTTGTTGTACTGCTCTTTTAAAGTGCTATCATCAAGACCTTGAACAGGGCCTATGTTGCTAACCGCACCTGGTACGCCGCCTACTTCATTTGGAGCTGAGCCTTGGCGCTTTTCTTCGATGTTGCTCTCGCTTCTTACGACGTTATTTGGGTCATAAACCTCGCTTTTTGTATCTTTTTTATCAAAGTCAAAGTCGATATTTACCTTTGCTACGACCTTGTCCGCACCGCCCACGATAGGAGCTAGGACATTTACGATCTTTTGCTCGTAATTATTTTCAAACTCGCGCTTATAGCGGATCTGCTGAGCTATAGCGTCACTATCAAACTCACCATCTTCATCGCCAAGTGCGACGCCATCTTGATTGACGATCTTTACATTTTCTGTGCTTAAGTTTGTAACAGATGCAGCGACAAGGTTTTTAATGCCAAAAATTTGCTTCGCATTTAGACTAACGCCTGGCTTTAGCTCGACTACGATAGAAGCGGTCGGGAGTGCTTGCCTTTCAGTAAAGACGCTCTCTTTTGGTATGGCTATTCTTACGGTTGCTTTTTGGATAGATGAGAGGCTCTCGATCGTTCTAGCTAGCTCGCCCTCAAGCGCTCTTTGGAATTTAACTCTCTGCTCAGCGTCCGTTGCGCCAAATTCTTGCTTGTCAAAAATTTCAAAACCGATCTTGCTCTCTTTTGGTATGCCAAGCGTTGCAACAGCGATACGCTCTTTATATACATCGCTTGTTGGCACAAGGATCGTGCCTTCATTTGCTAGTTTATACTTGATGCCGTCTTTGTTTAGCTGATCGACTATTAAGGCTGAGTCGCTTGGGCTGATATTTTCAAAAAGGACGCTATATCCTGCAAAACTATCACTTTTACTTTTGTAAAGCGTTAAAAATACCAAAAAAGCCACAACCAAAACGATCGAGCTGCCTGCGACGATCTTTTGTTTTAGTGAAAGCTTTTGATAAATTTGACTTATTTGATGAAGTAATGCCTTAAAATCCATATCCCTACTTTAAAATTTGCTCTAACTCTTCAAAAACTCTATCGTTTTGCCACGCTTGACCGATGGTTATTCTCACCGCATTTAAGGCGTAGCTTTTTAAATCTCGTAAAATTATACCTTTTTTTAGCATCTTTTCGCATATCTGGCTTGATTTTGGCTCGTTAAATTTAAAAGTTATGAAATTTGTGTAGCTTGGGATAAACTCGATGCCATTTTGCTTTGCAAACTCCTCATATCTCTTCATCTGCTCGAAGTTGTTTTGCATAGTTTTATGCACAAACTCGTCATCATCAAGCGCCACTATCGCTGCTCTTAGGCTTGGAGTTGTGATGTTAAATGGAGCTCTTAGCTTTGAAAGTGCGCCTATGATCTCTTCATTTGCCACGCCGTATCCCACGCGCATGCCACCAAGTGCGTAGGCCTTTGAGAAAGTGCCAAGATAGATGGCGTTTTTAAATTTTACCACCTCACTTGGCTTTATCTCTTTTTTGCTATCTTTAAATTTAGCAAATTCGTTGTAAGCACAATCAAGCACCACAAGCGTGTTTTCATCAATGTTTTTTATAAATTTATAGACCTCATCAGAGTCGATGCACTCGCCCAAAGGGTTATTTGGCAAGCAAAGAAAGATGACAGAAATTTCATCTTTGTGCGCGTTATAAATTTCTAAAAACTCGCTCAAATTATGCTCCACGCTCTTTGTGCGGTAAATTTTAGCTCCAGTTTGTTTTGCATAAATTTCATACATCGCAAATGTCACACCAGCCATCAAGACGCCACTTTGCTTGTTCGCCTTTGCGTGAAGTGCAAATTCTATGATCTGGTCGCTTCCAGAGCCGATGATTAGATTTTTGCTAGTTACGCCAAATTTCTTAGCCAGCCCCTCTTTTAGCTCAAAGTAGCTATCGTCTGGATAGAGATGTGCGTTTTTAGCGACCTCTTTTAGCGCCTCTTCTACGCGTTTACTCGTGCCAAAAGGGTTTTCATTGCTCGCTAGTTTTATCACATCTTTTGCATCGATGCCAAACTCTCTAACTACAAGCTCGATCGGCTTTCCAGCCTCATAATTTACTAGATCATCTAAAAAGTCATTAAATTTCATTACTCATCTCCGTTTAAATAGCTTCCAAGCCACGTTATCTCAGCGCCGCTCTCTTTTGCGAGTTCAAAGGCGTTTTGCACCTTCTCATCGTCGATATGACCTTCAAAGTCAAGATAAAAAATTGACTTAAATTCGCGCTGCTTTATAGGACGTGACTCAAGTTTTGTGATATTGATATTTTCATTTTTAAAGATAGAAAGCAGATCAGCAAGGCGTCCTGGACTATGATCAGTCTTTGCTAGGATCGAAGTTTTTGAGTTTTCAACCTTTGCATTTTTAAAATCGCTTAAGATCAAAAATCTCGTTCTATTTGCCATATTATCTTCAATAGTCTCATAGACGATTGGCACGTTGTAAATTTTAGCTGCGATTTTTGAGCAAATGGCGGCTGATTCTCTATCCATAGATGCCATATATGCAGCTGCTGCAGTTGATTTGGCTGGGACAAATTCGACCTCATTTAGCAAGTGATCTTCTAAAAATTTACGGCACTGGTTGTAGCCTTGAGGATGCGAGTAAATTCGCTTTATCTCTTTTAAATTTTCATTTATGCTAACAAAGCTATGATGGATATCTACGTAGAGCTCTGCCACTATCTTTATATCATCAAATTTACTCAAACAATCAAGCGTAGCTCCAACAGCGCCTTCAGTGTTGTTTTCGATAGGCACAACGCCATATTTTGCCTCTTTTTGAGCTAGCTTCGTAAAAACTGCCTCGATCGTAGCAAGTGGTAAATATGCACTCATCGCACCAAATCTACTTTGCGCCGCTTGATGTGTATAAGTGCCTTCAGGCCCTAGATAGACGATCTTTTGAGGCATCTCTAAATTTCTACTAACAGCAAAAATTTCAAGATAAATGGCCTCGATCGCAGCCTTATTTAAGGCTTTATCTTTGCTAAGGCTAGTTAAGCGGTTTATGATGGCTCGCTCGCGCTCAGGGCGATATATAGGCGTCCCAGTCGTTTGCTTTAGCTTGCCGATCTGCTCGACAAGCTTCATTCTTTCATTTAGTTTATTTAAGATGAGATCATCGATACTATCGATCTCTTTTCTAAGCTCATTTAGCTCTTGCATCAGTGCTCTCCAAAAACTCAATCTCAGGTGCCACGACGTCCTCAAAGCACTCACGTCTTCTTATCAGCCTATCTTTGCCATCAAGCACGCAAACTTCAGCAGCTCTGTTTCTTGTATTGTAGTTTGAACTCATACTAAATCCATAAGCTCCTGCCCCTTTAACCACGATGACGTCGCCACTCTTGCACTCTGGTAGCTTGATATCTTTTGCTAAAAAGTCACCGCTTTCACAAACTGGACCGACCACGTCACAAGTGCCTAAATTTTCATCCTTGCCATCGACAAAAATTTTGTGATGCGCGCCATAAAGGCTTGGTCTTATGAGATCATTCATCGCGCCATCAGTGATGACAAATCTCTTTTTGCCGTTAAATTTCTCATATAAAACGCTTGCGACAAAGTAGCCAGCATTGCCCACGATAAAGCGTCCTGGCTCGCAAACGATGGTCACATCTTGACCTTTTAGTGCGCCTAAAATTCCTTGTGCGTAGTCGTATAAATTTATCTCTTTTTCATCGTTGTAGATGATGCCAAGTCCGCCACCAACGTCAAAGAATTTGATATCGATCTCAAGTGCTCTTAGCTCTCTTAAAAGCTCACTAACGATCTTTGCGGCGTCTATTATCGGGCTTAGTGAAGTTAGCTGCGAGCCGATGTGGAAGTGTATGCCAGTTGGCTCAAGAAACTCTGAAGCTTTAGCGTGGATATACATCTTTTTAGCTGTCTGCGCATCGACGCCAAATTTGTTTTCATTTAGCCCTGTCGAGATATATGGGTGCGTTTTTGCATCGACACCTGGATTTACCCTGATGCTGATCCTTGCCTTTAAATTTAGCCCTTTTGCTATCTCTTCAAGCCTTAAAAGTTCGGCAAAACTCTCAACATTTATCAGCAAAATTTCATTTTCTAAAGCCTCTTTTAGCTCTTCATCGCTCTTGCCAACGCCGCTAAAGATGATCTGATATCTCTTGGCTCCTGCAAGAAGCGCTCTTTTGACCTCGCCGATGCTCACGCAGTCAAATCCGGCTCCAAGATCAGCCAGAAATTTTAAAACGCTTAAATTTGAGTTTGCCTTTACAGCGTAGCAAACCAGAGATTTTCTAGCGTAAAATGCGTTTTTTAGCGCCTCATAGCGCTCTTTAATGTAGTTAAAATCATAAACGTAAAGTGGGGTTTTGTATTTGCTTGCAAGCTCTTTAAAATCCATAAAATAGCCTTTTTTAAAATGGTTTGATTTTACAAAAAAGTTGCCAAAATTTGGCTTAACGATGCGATTTTATGAGATAAATGGCGTATGCAAAAAGCAAAATAATAGGAAGAACCATGCCGATCTCTGGCAAGATGACTGAGGTTTGAGCAAATTTAGTTAAGATAAAGAGAAGTCCCCAAACTACGAGCGTTATCACAACAAAGATAAATGTTGAGAGTGCGAGGTTAAAAAACCTGCCAGTCACTGGCAAATGATAGTAGAAAATAAGCAATAAAAATGGCGCAAAAAATGGTGTGATAGCTAGGTTATAAAATGCAGTCCTCGCGCTATCAAGCCCTATGCCTTCGTTTTTAAATGTCTTTATAAAATTTATCGCATCAGGTATGTTAAATTTTGAGTTTTCAACGCTTGCAGCACTCTCGATGCTCTTTGGCTTAAAGCCTCTTAACGCATCTAAATTTTCACTTTTTACCTTGCTAAAGCCATTTTCGCCAAGCTCTAAGCTTTGAGGCAAGAAGGTCTGATTTACATCTTCTAAAACCCACTCATTGTCTTTAAATTTAGCGTGGTCGGCAAAAGTTGTTGAGAGCAAGTCGGTGCCATTAATGTCAAAAATTCTCACATCATTTGCTCTTTGCTTGGCTGAGTTTAGCTCTTTTATATAGATAAATTTGCCTTCAAATTTCAAAAATGAGTCGTTTGTGCTTTTTGAAAAAGCGGTGTTTTTTGCGATACTTTTTTGATAGTCATGCGCATAAGCAAATGGCGTAAAATTTAGCCCAACGTAAAAAATCGTCACAAAAAGTGCGATGAGAAATGGCGGCAAAATGAGCTTGTTTTTACTGATGCCAAGAGCATAAAAGCTGATTAGCTCGTTTGAGCGAACCATATTTACATGCAAAATTATTAGCGCAAAAATGAGTGAAAGTGGCAAAACGTAGCTAATGGCACTTAGCGCAGTAAGGCCGACGTAGAGTAGCTGAAGGTTGGCAGATGGCGGCAGGTCTTTTAAATTTGTAAGCAGATCAATGCCAACATAAAATAGCTCAAGCGCTAAAAATACGATAAGAAAAGATTTTATATAGACCCAGCCAACGTATCTGGCGTATAGTTTCATTTGATAAGACCTTTTTTTACCGTAAATTTTTGTGAAATTTCATTGATATCACTCTTTAGTAGCTCACAAACCGCATTTTTTGTATAGGCTAAAATTTCATCTAAAGCCTTTTTCTCATCGTCACTAAACTCACCAAGAACAAAATTTTTAGCATCGCCCTCATGTCCGATACCAACACGCACCCTTTCGTAGTCGTTGCCTATTAGATTATCGATCGATTTTATGCCGTTATGTCCGCCGCTACTGCCGCCTTTTTTAAATTTAACCGCGCCAAAAATAAGGTCAAGATCATCGTGGATGACGATTATCCTATCTGGTTTATAAAAGTCTTTTACCGCTTTAACACTTTGACCTGAGAGGTTCATAAAGGTCGTTGGTTTTAGCAAGATAATGTCATTAAATTTAAAAACTTCGCCTTGAAATTTGGCTGAGCTAACATCTTTGAAATTTGAGTCTTTTAGGAGGTCTATAAGCATAAAGCCTATGTTGTGTCTAGTGTTTTCGTATTTGGGGCCAGGATTTCCCAGCCCCGCTATTAGTGTCACAAAAGCCCTTTTTATTTAGCTTTAATAACTCCAAGTACCGCAACACGGTCAGCGTCAATGATAGTAACGCCTTTAGGAGCTGTGATATCACGAACCAAAATCGTATCATCAATGTCAAGTTTGCTTACATCAACGTCAAATGAATTTGGTAAATTTTCAGCCGTGCATTTTACGCAAAGACGTCTTTTTGACTGGATCAAAACGCCCTTATTTTTAAGACCAATAGGTGTTCCAACAGGCTTAACTGGGATCATATATTTTGATAAAACGCCTGGAAGTGCTACTTTTAGATCTACGTGTTTAAGATCGCTTGTAACAACATCTCTTTGGTAATCAACAATAACGACATTATAAACTTTTCCGCCTACTTTTACATCAAAAGCAAGGCTCTCTTTTTTGCGTGCCTCTTTTATAAAGTCATTGACTTTAAAAGCAGCTGCAACATTCTCTAATCCCTTGCCATAAATGTTGGCGATTAGATAACCATCTCTTCTCAAAGCCTTTGCAGACTTTTTACCGATACTCTCTCTAACGATTCCTTCTAACATCGTTTTCCTTTCATAAAAAATAGGTGCTGATTTTATCCAATGCTTTATAAATTTCACATAAAGCTTGTTCAAGAATGATCACTTTTGCTGTTTGTGTATTAGCTTAGGCTTCTTTGTCTAAAGTGATTTCATAATATCATCAAATGCTGACACAAACTGCTTTAAACCGTCGCTTAATAAATCTTTATAAACGACATTTATATCTATCTCATTATTTTTTATAATCTGGAAAAAGCTTGATACATTTTCTTTACTAGGTACATTTTTTACCTCTGCTTTTTCTTTTATAAATTCTTTTATCGTTTCGATAGGTGCTGTATTTATAGAATTTTTATACATTAGCTCTCTAACATAATAATCCCCTCTTAAACCACCACCTTTTACGCCTGTGCTTGCAAAAAGTGTTCTTACATTTTCTAGTCCAAAATCTTCAATCAGGTGGTATATATTTGCAGCATTCATTATGCCGATTTGCCCCGTTGGCAAGCTCTTTGCAGCCATAACCTCATCAAGCTTTCTATCAAATCTACTTACAAAAACACTTATCACACCTTTTGGCATAGTAGTATCTATAAAGCGACTTGCATAAGCCTTACTACCTTCTTTGAATGCTTCAAGGCAGTTTTTAGCCTGATCTAGTGAAAATATAAGCGTAGCATTTACGCTAATCCCCCTTGCCATAAGCGCGCTCATCGCCTCATAGCCATCTTTTGTAGCTGGAATTTTTATCATAACGTTTGGCATTGATATTAGATTATGTAGCCTGATACCTTCTTCTATCGTTGCAGCTGTATCGTCACTTAAATTTGGATCAACCTCAATGCTTACAAAGCCATCATCGCCATTTGCATAATTTTTTAACATTTTACATGCGGCGATTTTTATATCTTGAGTAGCCAAAATTTCATAAAGATCTTTTGGATGGCGTTTATTGCTAGTTTCTATTATCTTTTTATAAGCAGGTGAAGCAAATGCTGTTTTAAAAATAGCTGGGTTGCTTGTAGCACCGTTTATAACATTATTTTCCAATAAAGAGTTAAATTCGCTTTGTAAAAAATTTCTCTCTATAAAATCACACCAAAGAGAGAATTTAGCTTCGTTGTCATACATTAATTTCTACCTTATAAATTTTAAAATTTCACGTAAATCTTTAACATCAACACAATGTGTCGCCTCTTTTTTTAAGATATCTTTTGCACAAAATGCAATGCTAAGGTCGCACTTTCTAAACATCGATATGTCATTGGCCCCGTCCCCAACACACATTATCTCGTCCTTGCCTAAATTTAATAGTCCACACAAGCGGTCAATCATATCTCCCTTTGAACTACTAAACATCATTTCTCCGCCAACTTCGCCTGTTAAAATTCCATCTTTGTGGTGCAATATATTTGCAAAATTTGCATCAAAATTAAGTTTTTTTTGCATTACATCGGTTGCATTGTGAAATCCACCGCTAAAAACCACAACTTTAATACCCTTTTGTTTTAAAGCCTCTATTAGCTCGCCAGCTCCTGGCATTATGGGTAAATTTTTGCAAATTTCATTTACTTTTAAAAGTGGCAATCCTTTTAAAAATTTTACTCTTTTTGTAAGACTTTCAAAAAAATCAAGCTCACCGTCCATCGAACGCTTAGTTATATTGGCTACTTCTTCGCTAGCATTATTAGCGGCGGCGAGAATATCTATCGTCTCGCCGTCCATTATTGTAGAGTCAAAGTCAAAAACACAAAGTTTTATCAAGCTATACCCTAAAAATCACGTTTTAAAAGGCTTTCGACCTTCAAGATCGTAAGGATATTTTGGTCGCGCTTACCGATACCATAAATCATACCTTTGTCTTTTACTAAAGTCTCTGGTGGCGGATCGATCCTATTGCGGTCTATTCTAATAGCCTCCGTCAAGCGGTCTATCACAAAGCCAGCGATATTATCCGCATCTTTCATAACGATATATCTTGTGCTTGGGCTTTGTTTTGTGACATTTAGTGAAAAACGCTTACGCAAATCAATAAGCGGAATAACATTTCCACGTAGGTTAAACACTCCAAGAACGTAATCAGGCACACTAGGAACACGTGTATATTCAATAGGTTTGATTATCTCTTGGATATTTAAAATAGGTATTGCGTACTCCTCCTCACCGACAACAAATCCTACTAGCTGAACTATATCTTCGTTATTTTTTAGCTCAGTTCCATTCATTTGCTGCTTTTGTTTGCTTAAAACTTGATTTAGTTTATTGTTCATCCCTTACCCCTAAGCTAATTTTATATTCTTTCTAACGACATTTTCTAAGTACTCGGCTGAATATGGTTTTGTAATATACTCAGTCATTCCAACTTCTACGCCACGCAATCTATCTGTTTTTGACGTCCTTGATGTAACAGCAATAAGTGGTAAATTTCTATACTTAGAGTATTTTCTAATTTCGCCAGCCAGTGTATATCCATCCATTCTTGGCATCTCAATATCTATCAAAATCGCATCAAAGGAGTGCTCTCCGGATTTTACGATATTTAGTGCCTCAACACCGTTTGTGGCTTCTATTATCGTTACCCCAGTTGGTTCAAGCGCTTTTTGCATGATAGTTCTATCCATTTTTGAGTCATCAACTATCAAGACTTTATAATCGCTTGGTTTTTCCTTTGCTTTTGTGCTATCTTCTATTTCGGCCCTAATGTCTACCTTTATATCTTTTGCCATCTCCATCATAGCACCAACATCGATAATCAATGTCACACGACCATCACCTCTAATAGTAGCACCAGCAATACCTGGGATATTTTGCAAATAATCACCCATTGATTTAATAACAATCTCTTCTTGTCCAACCAAAGTATCGACGATAATGCCTAGTTTTGCTTCAGCAACACCGATTATTACGACATAAGTTTGATCTCCGCCATCAAATGCCTTTTCTACACCAAATACGTCAGAAAGTCTAACAAGAGACAAGACTTCATCTCTTAGCCTTAGTACATTTTTGCCATCGATCGTGTAAATATCATCGATCGGCACACGAACAGTTTCAAGAACACTAGCAAGTGGAATAGCATAAAATTCTTCTTGCGTTCCAACAAGCAATGACTGAATAATCGCAAGCGTGAGTGGAATTTTAAGCTTCATAACCGTGCCTTTTCCAACTTCACTTTCAATATCAATGATACCGTTTAGTTTTTCGATATTAGTTTTAACAACGTCCATACCAACACCACGACCAGATACGTTTGTAACTTTTGCCGCAGTTGAAAATCCTGGTCTAAAGATAAGGCCAAATGCCTCTTTTTCGCTCATCGCATCAGCTTCACGCTCGGTGATAATGCCTTTTTCTATCGATTTAGATTTAAGCATATCCGCATCTAGACCCTTACCATCATCAACTATCTCAACAACGATGTGATTGCCTTCATTGTAAGCTTTTAGCTGAACAAGGCCTTTTTCAGGCTTGCCTGCTGCCTTTCTTGTCTCAGGATCCTCGATGCCATGATCACATGAATTTCTGATGATGTGCACTAGTGGATCGCCGATCTCTTCTACGATTGACTTATCAAGCTCAGTCTCTTCACCTGAAATTTCAAGATCGATTTGCTTACCAAGATCGCGGCTAAGATCGCGTATCATACGTGGAAATTTATTAAAGACTTTTGCTATTGGAAGCATTCTTGTTTTCATAACGGCAAGCTGTATATCAGTCGTTACTAAGCTTAGACTTGAAACTACTTGATTTAGCTCTTCTAAAAATTTCTCTCCCTCGTATCTCTCTTCCACGTCATCATAAATTTTTAATAAGCGGTTTTTACCAAGAACAAGCTCGCCGATTAAGTTCATTAAGTGGTCAAGTCTTTTTACCTCAACGCGTATAGTTTGTTCCTGCGCTACTGCACCGCTGCTTGCTGCTGGGACCTTTTTATCTCCGTCTTTTTCTTTACTCTCTGCTTTTGCAGCTGGAGTTGAAGTGCTACTTGCAGCTGGAGCTATCTCGCTAGGAGATTTTGGAGCTATGCCTTTTGAAGCACGTCTAGCCTTATCTTCAGCTTTCCTAACTTTTAAAAGCCTCTCTATCTCAGCTTCTACTTCAGAGTCGCTTAGCTTTGAAAGTTCAGCATCACTTATCTCTGGTGCTTCTTCGGTAGGTGCAGCTGGTTCTGGCTCTTGTGCCGGCTCTGGCACTGGCTCAGCTACTGGTGTAGCAGGAGCTTCTGGAGCTGCTGCTGGAGCCTCGCCTTCAGAAATTTGAGTAAGTCTTGCACAAATGTTTTTAATATCAATGCCAGCAGCTGTATCATTTCCATGATCTCTAATGCTACTTAACAAGCCTTTCATCATATCAACTGACTCAAGAACTACGTCCATAATGTCTGGAGTGATCTTTAGCTCGCCTTTTCTAGCTTTGTTTAAAACATCCTCCATGTGGTGAGTAAGCTCTGTTAAAACATCAAAATTTAAAAAGCTTGAACTACCTTTTACTGTGTGAGCAACGCGGAAAATTCTATTTAAAAGCTCCAAATCTTCAGGGTTTGCCTCTAGTTCAACAAGGTCATGATCTATCTGCTCAATAAGTTCGAAAGCTTCTATTAAAAAGTCTTCCATTATTTCTTTCATATCATCCATGTTTCACCTCATTTTGCAGATTTAGAATGTGCTTCAATAACTTTTAGCACTTCTTGATAAAATATGCTCGCATCAAATTTTGTAAGATACGCCGCACCACCAGCTTCTTTGCTCTTGATTTCACTAAAATCATTACTCAATGAGGAGTTAAATACTATTGGAACTTCTTTAAATCTTTCATCATTTTTAAGAGTTGAAGCAAAGCGGTATCCATCCATCTGTGGCATTTCGATATCACTTAAGATAACTCTAAGCTCTCTTGATAAGTTATCTCCATATCTTTGATAAAGCTCTTCCATTCTCTCCAAGCCCTCAACGCCATTTTTAGCCTCAACTACGCTAAGTCCCATCTTCTCAAGTGCATCTTTTACTAGTTTTCTAGCAGTCGAGCTATCATCTAAAACCAAAGAAACACCTTTTAATTTTTGATCATCTGTTACATCAAATTCGATCTTTGGTGAGTAAATTCCAAGCTCTTCCACTATGCTTTCAAGATCAAGAATAAGCAAAACTTCATCATTTTCTATTCTTGTTACGCCTGTTATTTTGCCTTTATCTAAAGCGCCGGAACCTGAAGCAAAATTTGCAGGCTCGATATCTTTCCAGCTTATACGCCTGATCCTTTTTGCCTCATGGACGATAAAGCCGATCAAAATACCACTAAACTCAGCAATAATAACACGTGGCTTTATAACTACGCCTTCGGTTGGCTCGATAATATTCATCCATCTTGCCAAATTTATGACAGGGATCACCACGCCCCTTAAATCAAAAATTCCCTCGATATACTCGGGAACGCCAGGAAGCTCTGTAAGATTTGGCATCTTAATGATCTCCCGCACCTTTGCGACATTGACTCCGTATATTCCTTCATATACTTTGTTTTCGGTCTTTTTAAAGATACGAAAATCAACAAGTTCCATCTCGTTTGAGTCCGTTTTTAGTACGTTATCTCCAAACATCAATGTCCTTTCAAACTCATTTTGAGCAAATTTAATTTTTGCTGGGCGTATTCTACAACAAAATAACTTTGCTCGCATGCAAAACAAGGTAAATTTATATAAAATCTATCATAAATATTAAATTGCCTGCCTTGATGATAGTGCCCTTCTACTACTATATTAGCGCTGTAGTCGCGTAAATGACTGTTCATCAGCTCTTCAAAATTAGGAATTTTGTAGTCTAAATTTTTCTTAGTAAGTCTAGTCAGTATTGCTTTTGATATTTTAAAATGCAAAAATTTATCCAAAGCATTCATGAATTTTAAAAACCATTTGACACGCAAAAATCTGAGTGCGTATTTATCCACAAACGGCAAAAATATATCACCATGTGCGATCTGGACGCGCTCTTCATTGATCGTCTTAAAAATTGCTGGCTGTGCGGAAATGTCATAGATTTTAACAGCTTTATAGCTTTGCACCTCATGCCCATCCCAAATTTCTCTTGTTTTATTAAATAAATTTGAAAGTCTAAAGTCGTGATTGCCCTCAAAATAAAAGATCTCTATTTTTTCAGAAATTTTATTTATAAGTCTCAAATGCTCGGCGTAGAAATTTATAGTGTATTCGCTCTCGCCACTTAAAAAATCAAACATATCGCCTAGTAAAAAAATTTGTGGTGGCTCTGGGATTTTTCCACTATCAATGGCACGCAAAAATTTTAAAAAACCATCCCTATTTACATTTTCGTGTGCGTCGCCTATAAAAATCGCACCATCTTTAATGACGGGTGCGTATAAATATTCACTCAAATTTGGCCTTAACTAAAAGATATAAATTTAATCCATTCATGAGCCAAAAGCCTGCATACTGACTATTATCAAGCATGACTTTTGGTTCTAGCGATATCACTTTTTAAGATTTTTAATTAAATTTTATAGGCTTGTAGCAGATCTTTACGATCTCAACATCGCTTCTACCCTTTGGTAAATTTAGCACCACTTCATCGCCCTCAGCCTTGCCTAAAAGTTGCTTTGCAAGTGGCGAATTTATCGAGATATAGCCTTTATCTATGTCGCTTTCACTAATACCAACTATCGTGTAGGTATGCTCTATTTCGGTTTCCTCGTCCATTATCGTAACACTTGAGCCAAACCTAACTCTATCATGCTCGTAACTACTTGGATCGATCACTTCAGCATTTGCAAGAAGCGAGCCTAGCTCTGCTATCCTAGCATCTATGAAAGCTTGTTTTTCTTTGGCAGCATGATACTCGGCGTTTTCCTTTAGGTCGCCATGGCTTCTTGCGATATCTATCTCAGTTACGATTTGAGGACGCTGCACGAGCCTTAAATCCTTTAGTTCAGCTTCTATTTTTTCGTATCCGTATATTGTCATTGGTTCACTCATTTTTTACTCCATATTCTTTAAAATTTTTACTACATTTTTGCTGCTGCCATGTGACAAATACTCTCTCAATTCATCACAGCCTTTTAAAAATTTCTGCCTATCGCAGCTCTCATAAGCTCTTAGTAAATTTTCAACTGTCGCAAATTCTTGTATAAACTCCTCATGAAGTGGCTCTTTGCCCATGAAGTCAAACATTATATTTGCAAGTCCTGCGTGCTTGATCTTTACAAATTTCCTAGCAATGAAAACATCTATTGCTTTTGCCTTGTAAGCTAGCACAAATGGCGTACCAATGAGTGCTGCTTCAAGCGTAGCCGTACCTGAGCAAATAAAGGCAAAATCGCTATCATACAAAGCCTCAGGCGTGTTTGTGATGGTCTCAAAGTCGCTTGTGTCACCATAAATTTCATCCACTTTATCAAGCAAAAATGGTGGCACGACAAGTAGCCTTGTAGCCTCTATCTTTTTAGCAAGCTCCCTATAAACTGGCATGAGTCTTGAAATTTCAGACCTTCTTGACCCCGGCAAAAACGCCACTTTGCTACTGCTGCTTAGGCTAGTTTTTTTTAGCCTTATCTCATCCATCAAAGGATGTCCCACGTAGGTTGAGCGGCTATAAAATTTAGAGTCAAACGGCAGGATCGAAGCAAGGTTGTCACAGTACTTCTCAACCGCACTCACTCTTTTTGGCTTCCATGCCCAAACTTGAGGTAAGATGTAATATGTCACGGCTGCCTTTACTCCAGCCTCTTTTATCGCCTTTGCAAGAGGCAAGTTAAAAGCTGGACTATCTATTAACAGCACTGCATCAGCCTCTTTTGCCATCTGACTCATCACTTTTATCGCCTTTTTTGCTTTAAAGATGAGCGGCAAAACCTCAACAAAGCCCATCGCTGAAAACTCACTACTTTTCATATATGGCGTGCCAAGCTCTTCGCTAAAAATTCCCATTAGCTCAAATTCGCCCTCGAAATTTTTCAAAATTTCTTTTAAATGCAAATTTGCCGATGGCTCAAGAGCGGAGACTAAAATTTTCATTTACACACTTTCATCAGGTCTTTTTTAGGGGCATTATACGCAAAAATTCTTTAAAATTTTAAGAAAGCTGTGATAAAATCCAAGCCTTTAAAGGATAAAATTTGAAAGAAATTTTGATAACAAATGATGATGGATTTGAGGCGGCTGGCTTGCTTGCTTTAAAAGAAGCTTTAAGCGATCTAGATGGCATGAATGTCACGATCGTAGCTCCAAGCTCTGAAAAATCAGCCTGCGCTCACTCACTAACTCTCACAAGACCGCTTAGGTTTATAAAACTTGATGATAACTTTTTTAAACTCGATGACGCCACACCAAGTGACTGCGTCTATCTCGCACTTCACGCACTTTATAACAAAAAGCCAGACCTAGTGATAAGCGGCATAAATCACGGAGCAAATTTAGGCGAAGATATCACCTATTCTGGCACGTGCGGAGCGGCAATGGAGGGGGTTTTGCAAGGCATTAGAAGTATCGCCTTTTCGCAGTTTTATGCAAATAATTCATTAAATGAACTTGGCTTTGAGCTAGCAAAAGAGGTGGTGAAATTTATTGTACCAAAGGTGCTAGAGGGTGAAATTTCGCTAAATCAAAGAGAATTTCTAAATGTAAATATCCCGGCCGTAACTAGCAAAAATTTCAAAGGCTACTCCGTAGTACCAGCTGGCAAACGCACCTATGCAACACATGCTACGCTTAATCGCAACCCAAGAGGGATCGAGTACTACTGGCTCGGAAACGCTGCGCTTGAATACGAAAAGGGCGAGCCAAGTGACATCAGCAAAGTAAATGAGGGCTTTGCGACGATAACGCCCATAAAACTAAATATGACTTCATACGAGAGCTTGGAGAGCCTAAAGGGGAAATTTGATGCAAAATGATAGATTTACAAGGATAAGATGGCTCTTTGGCGAGGATGGTTTTAGTAAGCTTCAAAATGCGAAAGTGCTAGTTTGCGGAGCTGGTGGTGTGGGCGGAATGTGCGTGGATGCGCTTGCTAGAAGCGGGGTCGGAAGCATCACGCTGATTGATAAAGACATCTTTGACGTGACAAATCAAAATCGCCAAATTTACAGCGAAAACGTTGGTGGCGTAAAGGTGGAGGAGTTTGCCAAAATTTATCCTTGTATCACGCCTATTCAAGCACTGATCACGCCAGAATTTATTGCTAACTTTGACTTTAGTAAATTTGACGTGGTGATCGATGCGATCGATGATATCACTGCTAAGATCGCCCTTGCAAATGCGGTAGATCCTAGCAAATTTATAGCCTCTATGGGTGGTGCAAAAAGGATCGATCCAACCAAGATAAAGGTGGCTAGCGTGTGGAAAACCTCGGTCGATCCACTAGCTAGAAAATATAGATATGAGCTCAAAAAATCAGGCTTTAGCGGCAAATTTGACGTGGTCTTTTCAACAGAAGAGCCACTTTGCAAGCCACTTGGAAGTTTCATGGGCGTGACTGCTTGCTTTGGACTAAATTTAGCTTCACTAGCTATTAAAAAGATAGTTGGGCAGTAAGTCAAAAATTTACTCTCCAAGTAAAATTTCAAATTAGGGCTGGCATTTTTTGGATATAAATTTAGTAGTCTGCTAAGGCGAGTGTCTAATATTTTAAAATTTACAAAATAGCTTGATTAAATTTGCAATTTTTTATTCAAAAGGGAGGTAAGGGGACTTGAATTTACTTCTCAGGCTCGCAACTGCGTGGCAGACACGAAGTCCATCCCCTTATCTCTCTCCTTTTTTTAAAAAATCCCCCAAACCCTTCGCACATTCAAAGGGCATACGCTCATACTTCGTACTACATGCGGTCTAAACTCTATCAAATTTTAAAATTTACAAGCGAGCATATCACACTTCTAAATTTAGTAGTGAATGTTTATGAGCCCTAAAATTAGTAAGTTGCTAAGGTGAGTGAGTAAGATTTTAAAATTTGTAAAGATGGTAAAAATTCTATTTTTTAAATAAAGGCTTTGAATTTTAAAAATTTATATAGTTTTTGGATTAAATTTAAATCAGCCAGCTGCAAATTTAGCAGCCAGCTAAAATTTTAGTTTTTGTGTATGCGAATGTAGCTATTTAGTGCGCCAACATAGGCTTTTGCGCTTGCCATCATAGTATCTATGTCAAGTCCATGGCCTATTACAGCCGTTTTACCCTCAAACTCGACCTTTACATCAACCTTTGCAAGTGCGTCTTTACCTTGAGAAACGGATGCTACTTTATAGTCTTTTAGCGTGCCACTAATGCCACTAATGCGATCAACCACCTTAAATATCGCATCAGCAGTACCATTTCCTAGAGCTGAGTCACTGATGATCTCATCATTGTGTTTTATACTAATTGAAGCACTCGCAAGGCTTCCGCCGCTACTTTGAAGAAGAGCCGTGATCTCATAAGCTTGTGGAATTTTTGTAATCTCTTCAGCCACAAGAGCTCTGATATCATCATCAAATATCTCCTTTTTCTTATCAGCTAGCTCTTTAAATTTTTCAAATGCCTTATTAAGAGCATCGCTATCAAGGTCGAATCCAAGGCTAGCAAGCTTATCTTTAAACGCGTGGCGACCACTATGCTTACCTAAAACAAGAGAATTTTTCTCAAGGCCTATGCTCTCGGCGCTAATTATCTCATAGGTCTCTTTGTGTTTCAGCACACCGTCTTGATGTATGCCACTCTCATGAGCAAAAGCGTTTTTACCAACGATAGCTTTATTTGGTTGAGGTTCAATGCCTATAATACTAGCAATCAGTCTTGAAGTTGGATAAATTTCTTTTGAGATAATGTCTGTATAAAGTGGAGCAAAGACGTCTTGGCGAGTTTTAATAGCCATCACGATCTCTTCAAGTGCAGCATTTCCAGCACGCTCACCTATGCCATTGATCGTACCTTCGACCTGCCTTGCGCCAGCTTTTATAGCCGCTAACGAGTTTGCCGTAGCCATGCCTAAGTCATTATGATTATGTACAGAGATTATCGCTCTATCGCCTACAAATTTTACTATTTCACTAATGCGAGCAGTTATCTCTTCAGGATATAAATAACCAACTGTATCAGGGATATTTAAGGTTCTTGCACCCGCATTTATGGCAGCATCACAAATTTCTTTTAAAAAGCTCATTTCACTTCTACAAGCGTCCTCGCAGCTAAACTCCACATCATCGCAAAAGGTTTTTGCGTATTTTATAGACTCGACTGCACGTTTTATTACTTCATCTGGGCTCATTTTTAGCTTGTACTCCATATGAATTGGGCTTGTCGCTATAAATGTATGAATTCTCTTATTTTTAGCTGGAGCTAATGCCTCGCCAGCTGCCTTGATATCACGCTCAACTACGCGTGCAAGAGAGCAAACCGTGATATTTGAGGCTTGCTTTGCTATTTGGTTTACCGCATCAAAATCC
This sequence comes from Campylobacter concisus, assembly GCF_002165775.1. Lineage (NCBI taxonomy): Bacteria > Pseudomonadati > Campylobacterota > Epsilonproteobacteria > Campylobacterales > Campylobacteraceae > Campylobacter > Campylobacter concisus. The sequence goes on from NZ_NDYP01000004.1 coordinate 81,968, forward strand.
CCTGGGCTTGCTGCTGCAAATCCAGCCTCCATAACATCCACACCAAGCCTTTCAAGCTGAAGTGCAATCTGTAGTTTTTCGGCTGTATTCATCGATGCACCAGGGCTTTGCTCACCATCTCTTAAAGTTGTATCAAAGATTATAATTTTATTCTTATCCATTTTTGTCCTTTTTTATTTTTTATATTTAAATTTTAAATTTGATGAGTTAAGTAAAGAGAAATTTGCTACCTAAGTAGCAGCAGTAGAGAGTTTTTGATTTCGATTTTTGGTAAAAATTTACGTGATTTTATGACGCCATTTTCGCTCATTCGCTCTCCTTTTTTTTGGAATTTTTACTAAACATTATAGTGGCTCTTACTATGCCATAAAGCATATAGACGCTCATAACCAAAGTCGCACTTTCAAATGGATATAGATAAAGCATCGAAAATGCAACTACAAGAGCTACTAAAATTCTTATCACATGGGTTTGTTTTAAATTTATTTTTTTAAAGCTCGGATAGCGAATGTTGCTAACCATTAAAGCTGCCAAAGTAGCTTCAAGTAGCATCAAACACCACTCAAATCCTTCCAAAAAAGTATAGTCAATATAAATACCAACCCAAAGTACGCTCACAATAGCTGCTGATGGAATAGGAAGTCCGATAAAAACATTTGGCTCATATGTGCCAGTAGTGACATTGAAGCGAGCAAGCCTAATAGCTCCAAAAACTACAAACATAGCAGCTATAAGTGCCCCAAATCTACCAAAATTTTTACCAATAGTCAAATAAAATAAAATCGCTGGTGCTACACCAAAGGCAACAAGATCTGCAAGGCTATCAAACTCTACTCCAAATTTACTAGTTGTCTTTGTAAGTCTAGCCACACGCCCATCAAGTCCATCTAAAATAAGCGATAAGATTATATAAATAATGGCTTTAAAATAGTTACCTTGAATAGATGAAATAATACTAATAACACCCAAAAAAGCACTAGCTGCTGTAAATAAATTTGGCAAGATATACATTAGTTGCATCTTTTGTATGTTATTCATCTCTTTTTCCCTCTTCAAAATATCCCAAAAGTGAAGCAGCCTTTACGCTTTCTCCGACGCTTACACATATCTTAGTATCTCTTGGTAGGTATAAAATCACCTCACCACTTCCTAAAAAACCAAATTTTCTAGATGCTTTTAGGCTAGTAACATTTGAAATTTCTAAACTTCGACTGAAAGCTCCAGCTATAATTTTCATAACAAATTTTATATTCTCTTTTTCAAAGCGAATAATAGCTCTTTCATTTAAAAATTCTGAAATTTTCATAGCTTGGCATAAGAATAAGCCATGTCTTTTACGTATTTCAGCTACTTTTACATCACTTACAGCCCTTAATGTACCAACATCAAAAAAAGATTTTTTTATAACGATCTTAGCTACTTCATTATTGTCAAAATTTGAAGCACTGATCTCTTTTATCTTGCCATCAATCGGCGATAGTAAAGCCAATTTATCATCAGAAAATGGCTCTCTCTCAGGATCTCTAAAAAAATAAAGTCCCAAAAAAAGTAAAATAGCAAAAAAAAGTGGCAAGATCCCAAACAGCAAAGATAAAACAAATAAAATTAGAAAAAATAATATAAATTTATATCCTGCTTTCGCGATATAGCCACTCATTTTTATTCCTCTTTTTTACTCTTTTCATCTTCTTCAGTATCTACGAGTCTGCTCTCTAGATCATTTTCGATCTCGTAGTTTTTAATGATCTCTCTAACTCTTTTTCCTTCGATTGTTTCTTCTTCATAAAGTGCTGATACCATATTTTCAATAGCACCTTTATAAATTTCAAGCAAACCAAGTACAGCTGTGTATCTTTCATGAAGAAGTGTTTTTACAAACTCATCAACCTTTTCAGCCATCTTATCACTATAGTCTTTGATACTTTGACCACCATTTAAAAATGTAGCACGTTGTTTTTCAAGCACCATAAGACCGGCAACATCGCTCATACCATACATACTAACCATAGCTTTTATGATATCGGTCGCACGCTCTAGGTCGTTGCTAGCTCCAGTTGAAATTTCTTTAATAAACACCTCTTCAGCAGCTCTACCAGCCAAAAGTACATCTACTTCTGCTATCAGCTCATGCTTTTGCATCATAAATTTATTCTCTTCAGGCGTGTTTAGAGTATAGCCAAGTGCCGCAAGACCACGTGGTACGACTGAGACTTTTGTTACTCTTTTTGCACCTTTTGTTAGCTCAGCTATCAAGGCATGACCACACTCATGATAAGTGACGATCCTTTTTTCTTTTGGATTTACGCGGCGAGACTTTTTCTCAAGACCAGCGATCGATCTCTCGACAGCCTCCACAAGATCAGCCTGCTCGACAAAGGTCTTTGACTTACGTCCTGCAAGAAGTGCAGCCTCATTTATGATATTTTCAAGATCAGCACCAGCTAAACCAGTCGTAAGCCTTGCAATATCTTCGATATTTACATCTTTGCTAATCTTTACATCTTTCATATGAACTTTTAAAATGTCGCAGCGTCCTTTAAAATCAGGCTTATCAACAAGCACTTGCCTGTCAAATCTACCTGGCCTTAAAAGTGCAGCATCCAAAACTTCAGGTCTGTTTGTAGCTGCTATTACGATGACTGGCGACTTATCCGCGTCAAAGCCATCCATCTCAGAAAGAAGCTGATTTAGCGTCTGCTCTCTCTCGTCATTGCCGCCCATCGGACCAGAATTTCTACTTTTACCGATCGCATCGATCTCATCTATAAAAACGATCGCTGGAGCCTCTTTTTTAGCATTTTCAAAAAGATCTCTAACCCTACTTGCGCCAACACCGACAAACATCTCTATAAAGCTTGATGCTGACATAGAGAAAAATGGAACACTAGCCTCGCCTGCAACTGCTCTTGCAAGAAGCGTTTTACCAGTACCTGGAGGGCCAACTAGTAAAATACCTTTTGGGATTTTTGCCCCAAGTCTTAGATATTTATCAGGACTTTTTAGATAATCAACTATCTCTTGAACCTCTTCTTTTGCCTCTTCAACGCCTGCGACATCGTCAAATTTAACTTTTGGTTTTTCAGAATTTATAAGTTTTTTTGCACTTCCTATGCCAAGTATGCCACCGCCAATATTCTTTTGCATACGACTAGCAATAAACATCCAAATAGCAAAAAATATAAATACCGGGATGATCCATGAAAATATAAGATCACCAAACCAGTTATTTTCGCTATAAACGCTATAAGTTATGCCGTTTTGCTCAAGTATGCCAATGAGCGTTGGATCATTTATGCGTTTTGCAAGATAGATAGTTTTGTCACTACCTATGCCTTTTATGGTAGTCTCCGAGATAGCAACCTCATTTAGTTGCTTATTTTTTAACATATCTTTAAACTCAGAATAAGCTACCATTTTACTCTGAGCATTACTATTTAGCCCAAAAGAGCCACCTAGTCCGTCTCCACTAAAGCTTCTAAAAGCTAAAACTATAACTATTGCAAAAATGGCAAAAATAAAAATAGGATTTTTATTAAAAAAACCGTTATTATTGCCATTGTTTTGGTTATTATTTTGGTTATTCATCTATTTCCTTATAAACAAAGCTGCTCCAATCGTTACTTTGTTTTATCTCAATTAGCTCCAAATCCTTAAACGCATCTTTAATCCTATCTTCGTATTTGTTTAAAATTCCTGACAATACCAAGTAGCCACCTTTTTTAAGCGATTTTTTTAAGTCATTTGAGAGCATAAAAATGACATCAGCAATGATATTTGCTACGACAATATCATATTTTTGCTCTAAATTTGCGATAGAACCTGTCCAAATTTTATTAAATTTAACCTCATTCAACTCGGCGTTGCTAAGTGAGCTTTGTGTGGCTTGCTCGTCTGTATCACAAGCATCAATCTTGCAGCCAAGCTTTGCCAAGGCAATACTTAAAATTCCACTTCCACAGCCCACGTCTAAAGTAGTATTGCCACTTTTTGCATATTTTTGTAAAAGCTGCAAGCAAGAATTTGTGCTTTCATGGTGCCCTGAGCCAAAGGCTAGAGCTGGGTCGATTATGATATTTGTTACGCCATTAAGTGGCTCTTCCCAGCTAGGTCTAACATAAATTTTATCAACCAAAATAGGCTTAACTGCCTTTTTATATTCACCTAGCCAGTCTTTATTTTCTTTTAAATTAAGAGAAATTTTTAAATCATTTGAAATTTTACGAACACTAGAGAGCCCTTTTGCATACTCTTCGATACCCCAAGCTATATCTTTTAGATCATACTCTTCCCTGATGATGATCTCGTGATCTAGCTCTTCAACACAGGTAACTCCAAAAGAGAAAACTAGCTCTAAAATTTCATCATAAAAATTTGATGTTTTTATGCTTAATTCGTAGAATTTATCTTTCATTAACCAAGAACGTCTTCAAGCTTCTCTTTTAAAACTTGTGGCGTAAAAGGTTTAACGATGTAGTTATTAACACCTGCTTTTAAAGCTGTTATAACTTCGGCTTTTCCGCCCTCTGTTGTTACCATTATGATAGGCATATCAACATACTTTTGCTCTGCTCTTACCTTTTTAACAAGTTCAAGACCATTCATCTCAGGCATATTCCAGTCAGTGATAAGAACTTCGATACCTTCGTTTTGAGTTAAGATATTCCAGGCCTCAAGACCGTGCTCAGCCTCAAGAATTTCTTGATGTCCTAACCTTTGTAAAGTATTTTTTATGATTCTTCTCATTGTTGAACTATCATCTACTACCAAAATCTTCACATAATATCCTTTTAGTAAAAATTGCTCTATTCTAGCTAATTTAAAATTTATAAAAGCTTTAACGCTATCTAAGTAGTTTAAAGGCCTCTTTTAGGTCAAGCAACCCCTCATAGTAGGCTTTCCCAACTATTACGCCACTAATCTCATTTGTAGCTTTTAGCATCAAAATATCATTTATATCACTCACGCCACCACTTGCTATCGTCTCAAGCTTGCTATTTCTAGCTATTTGCAAGCTAAACTCAACATTAACTCCGCCAAGCATTCCATCCTTGTTAATATCAGTGCAAATCACAGCTTCCACGCCAACATCTGCAAATTTTCTTGCAAGATCGACTGCTTTTATATTTGAGATCTCACCCCAACCTTGTACGGCCACGTAGCCATCTTTTGCGTCAATGCCGACTACAACTCTATAAATTTCAGCCATTTTTGCTGTAAATTCTGGATCTCTAAGAGCAACTGAGCCAAGAATCACTCTGCTAACTCCTAAATCCAAATAGCGTTTTATTCGCTCTTCATCTCTTATACCACCACCTACTTGGACGTTTAAATTTGTAGCCTTTGTAATTTTTTCAATTGTTTTAAAATTTATCGTCTCTCCAGCAAATGCACCGTCTAAATCGACCACATGAAGCCATTTTGCGCCATAATCTTCAAATTTTTTAGCAAGTTCACTTGGCTCGTTGCTATAAATTTTTGCACTTTGCATAAGACCTTTACTAAGTCTAACTGCTTGCCCCTCTTTTAAATCAATCGCTGGAAAAATTTCCATCACAACCTCGCAAAATTCTCTAAAATTTTAAGTCCAGCTTCATGACTTTTTTCTGGATGAGGCTGAAAGCCAAAGATATTTTCATGCCAAACCGCACTTGTAAATTCATATCCATAAGTCGTCTTTGCCAGTGCAAATTTATCATCACAAACCACATGATAGCTATGTACAAAATATAAATACTCAAGCTCTTTTAGTCCTAAATTTAATGGGCTATTTTGCTTAAATTCCAAAGCATTCCAGCCAATGTGAGGTATTTTTAATGGCTTATCGAAATTAGTTTCATTAAATTTTACGACCTTGCCAGGCAAAAGAGAGAGTCCCTCATGCTCGCCAAACTCAAAGCTTCGCTCAAATAAAAGCTGCATACCAAGGCAAATACCAATAAATGCTTTGCCGCTTTTTACGGCTTCTCTTACGGCTTCATCCATGCTGTTAAATTTTAGTTTCTTCATCGCCTCACCAAAAGCTCCAACGCCTGGTAAAACAATGTGCGAATACTCCTTTAAATTTTCGGGCTTACTTACTAAGGCACATTTTTTGTCAAGAAAATCGAAAGCATTTATCACACTTTTGATATTTCCGGCCCCATAGTCAATTATCGCTATCATTGGTTCTTTGCCTTTAATTAGCCTTTTAAATTTAGCGCATGATTAAACTCAGGCACGATAACCTTAAGCGCAGGTGCGATCTCATTATCCTCAAGCTGCAAAAGCTCACTTATCTGCGAGTTTAAAAGCACTAAATCATAAGGCTCTGAATGCGTTACAAAGATCGACTCATACTTGGTTTGTACATCATCTTTGTTGATAAGTAGCTCTTCATAAAGCTTCTCGCCTGGTCTAAGACCCACAAATTCTATGCCCAAATGCTCTTTATTTGAAAGAAGAAGCATCTTTTTAGCAAGATCAACGATCTTAACAGGCTCGCCCATATCAAGTACGAAAAGCTCTCCACCTTTTGCGATAGAGGCCGCTTGAAGGACTAGCTGACAAGCTTCTGATGTAAGCATAAAGTATCTTGTGATCTCTGGGTGGGTGACGCTTAGTGGCCTATTTGCAGCGATCTGCGCTTTAAATTTAGGTATGACAGATCCGCTTGAGCCAAGGACGTTACCAAAGCGAACGCAAACTATCTCGCATATACCTGCTTCGTTTGAATTTAGTGCATAAAGCTCGCAAACACGCTTAGTTGTACCCATTATATTTGTCGGACGCACAGCCTTGTCTGATGAGATCATGACAAATTTCTTAACGCCATATTTTTTTGAAAGATCGACCGCATTTTTTGTGCCAAGGATGTTGTTTTCGACAGCCGAGCGAGGATTTAGCTCGCAAAGTGGCACGTGCTTATATGCGGCGGCATGGATGACGATCTCAGGTTTAAAGTCAGCAAAAACCTCTTCAAAATCCTTTAAATTTGTGATATTTACAAGCTTGCTAATAGTTCTTTTATCTTTTGTATCTTCGCCTATTTTATAAAGGTTAAACTCGCTGTGCTCAACCATTATAAGCTCACTTACACCAAATTTTAAGCATTGCTTACAAATTTCACTTCCTATACTGCCGCCGGCTCCAGTGACAAGTACTCTCTTATCTTTTAAAAAATTTGAAATAGCTTCTGGATTTAAGTCTTTTGGCTTTCTAGCAAGCAAGTCTTCGATCGAGATATCCTTGATCGGCTCATTTTCGATAAGCGAAAAGAGTTTCATATCTCTTATGCCATATCCAGTTAGCTCATCAACTAAGGCTTGAAGCTCGTCTTGATCTAGCGCAAGCGCAATGATAGCGGTCTTTGCGTCATAATCTTTTATAAGGCTTGGTATCTCTTTTTTATCTTGAACTAAAAATCCATCACAATATGTGCCAACAAGGTCACTTCTGCCATCTACCACGCCAACTGCGTAGTAGTCAAGATAGCCCTGCTTTAAGCCACGTAAGACGTGAAGCGCCTTTGAGGTCGCGCCTATAACGATACAAGGCTCGCCTTTGTGAGGTCTGTTTGAAAAGTCAAGCACCATGCGTTTTGAAATTCTTAAAAGCCCAACAAGTAAGCATGAAATAAGAAGATCAATGAAAATAACGCTTCTTGGATATGGATTTAAAAAATCTTGAATGATAAAAAAAACGATCGTAAATAAAACCGCTGAGCAAACGTGAGCTAGGAAAATTTTTCTTGCTTCGTTTAATCCAAAAAATCTCCACGGCACCTTGTAAATTTTAAACATCCACATGAAAAATAGTTTAAAAACGATCAAAAATCCAGCCGTTACAAAAAGCCCCTGCATATAGATATCTGGGATGTCAGCGTTAAATCTTAAAAGATAAGCCGTATATATCGAAAAGATAAATATAAAAACATCGCCAAAAAGGAAAAATACGAGTCTTTTTAACTTCGTTGCATGAAACATTTACGCATTTTCCTTGACTATTTTGATCACTCTTGCTTGCGTCTCCTCGCTCATATCGCTGCCACTTGGCAAGCAAATTCCTCTTGAAAATAGGTCTTCGCTATATCCATCGATAAAGCTTAACGCACCTTTAAATACAGGCTGTAAATGCATAGGCTTCCAAAGTGGGCGACTCTCAATATTTTCATCAGCTAGTGCTTTGATAACTTTTAAATGTGTATCTTTTTTAGCAAAAACGCCAGTTGTGAGCCATCTGTTGCCACGAGAATTTGCTAGCTCTGGCATAAATTCTAATATATCGCCAAGCTCTTTTTCATAAATTTCAAAGACTTTTCTCTTTTGCTCGACTCTTTTTTCCAAAACTTCCATCTGAGCCACGCCAATAGCACCTAGTACGTTGCTTAAGCGATAGTTGTAGCCATAGTCTTTGTGCTCGTAGTGAAGCAGTGGCTCTCTAGCTTGAGTGCTATAAAATCTTGCTTTTTCTACAAATTCCTTGTCACCAACTAGCATACCGCCACCTGAAGTGGTGATTATTTTATTGCCATTGAAGCTATATCCGCCCATCACGCCAAATGTGCCAAGCGCCTTGCAGCCGTAAAATCCACCAAGCGCTTCAGCTGCGTCCTCGACCAAAGCGATGCCTTCATTTTGGCAAATTTCACAAATTTCTTTCATCTTTGAAGCTTGTCCGTAAAGATGAGTGACGACTAGCGCTTTTGGCTTTTTAGGTAAATTTGATATCGCTTTTTTAAGTAGCTCTGGGCTTAAATTCCAGCTCTCATCGCAGTCTATGAATACTGGAGTTGCTTTTTCATAAAGTATAGGCGAGACTGAAGCCATGAAAGTAAAGCTAGAAGCCAGTACAAAATCACCCTCTTTTACGCCAAGGACGCGAAGCGCTAGGTGAAGCGCAGCCGTTCCAGCGCTTAGCGCAAGAGCATCTTTTGCTCCGGTGTAGCTTTTTATACTTTCTTCAAATTTATTTACATACTCGCCAAGTGGCGCTATATAGTTGCTTTCAAAAACTTTTTTTATATATTCTTGCTCTTTTCCGCTCATATTTGGTGGAGATAAAAAAACCCTATCCATTTCATCCCTTTCGTGATTTTTTGGCGATTTTAGCACTTATTTTTAAATTTATATCTTAGCACGCTCACTTGCTGGCACGCCGTAAGCCTTTGTGCCATCTTTTATATCTCTTACAACCACACTTCCAGCGCCGATGATACAGCTGCTGCCGATGCTTATACCCTGAATGATGCTTGAGCCGATACCTATGTGCGTAAATTCGCCCACTCTAACGTTTCCAGCAAGAGCCGCATTTGGGCTGATGTGAGCAAATTTACCTATCACGCACTCATGCTCTATCACCGCGCCAGAGTTTATGATAGCGCCCTCTTTTATGTGAGCTTTTGCGTTTATAACGGCATTTGGCATGACAACTACACCTTTTTCTATCACAGCACTTTCGCTCACAACCGCACTTTTATGGATCAAATTTACTATATCAAAGCCAGCAGCCTCTACTTTTTGGCTGATTTTTTGTCTTGTTTTATTGTCGCCAATAGCTATTACAATGTCGGCTTTTTCAAGCTCTGGGCTAAATTTACGCTCGCTAGCGTCATCTAAAAAAACTATCTCATCGTAGCCGTTACTTCTAGCGATATCAGCTACGACTAGCCCGTGACCGCTTGCTCCATAGATGTAAATTTTCTTAGTTTTTGCCATTAAATTTCTCCGTCGTCGCCTGCCCCTCTTTGCTGACGCCACTTCGTTTTAGCACCTTTTCGATGGTCTGTAATGCGATCTTTACATCAAGCATAAAGCTTAAATTTTTAGCGTAATAGACGTCGTACTCAAATTTTTTCTCCCAGCTTATGGCGTTTCTGCCATTTACCTGCGCTAGGCCCGTGATACCAGGGCGTACGTCGTGGCGGTGCTTTTGCGTTTCGTTATAGATGGGTAGATACTCAACCAAAAGCGGCCTTGGCCCGATAAAACTCATGTCGCCTTTTAGCACATTAAAAAGCTGTGGCAGCTCATCGAGGCTAAGCGAACGGATCAGTTTGCCAAATTTACCAAGACGCTGCTCATCTGGCAAGAGCTCGCCATTTGCGTCACGCTCGTCACTCATCGTTTTAAATTTATAAATTTTAAAAATTTTCTCATTAAGACCCGGTCTTGCTTGCGTAAAAATGACATCGCGGCTTACCTTAAAATAGATAAAAATCGCCGTTGCTATGATGATAGGCGATGTTAAAATGAGCAAAAATAGTGCCCCCAAAATATCAATCACCCTTTTTAAAAAATTTCTATACATCTATAAATTTCCTATAAATTTCTATATATCTTTTCGCGATTTGCTTCTCGTCAAACTCGCTAACCGCCCAGTTTCTGCCGTTTTGCCCAAGTCTAGCACAAAGTGCTTCGTCATCAAGCAAAATTTTTATCTTTCCAGCTAGATCACTTGCGTCTTTTACCTTACATAAAAGCCCGTTGTAGCCGTCCTTCACGGCCTCATTACAGCCCGTCACATCGCTTGCTACGACTGCTTTAGCCATGCTCATCGCCTCTAAAACCGTCCTTGGAAAGCCCTCTTTATAGCTTGGCAAAGCCAGTAAATAAGAGGCCTTTAAAAGCTGCGGTATATCATTTCTAGCGCCAAGGTAACGCACTTTGCCGCCTTTTAAAAAGGCCTCGTCTGCGGTTGATTTATTGCCAGCAAAGCCCTCACCCACAAAGACAAATTCGCAGTTTTTATAGCCATTTAAAATTTCTGCCGCCTCGTAAAATTCACGAACACCCTTGTGCCACATAGCTCTTGCGATCATTAAAATGACCTTTTTTTCACCAAGGTTAGCCGCCTGCGTGATAGCTGGATCAAATTTAGCAGTATCCACGCCGACACTTTTTATGCGGTACACTTTGCTTTTGTCTATCAAATTTCTTGAGATCAGATAGTCTGGATCTGCGTCATTTACGAAAATGCAAGCATCAGCCTTTGCAAAAGAGAGCTTATAAAGGCTCTCCATGACAAAACGCACGGCCTTTGTCTTAATATCATCATCGATATAAAAGCTACCAAGTCCTTCAACCAAATTTATCACGTGCTTTATGCCAGCGTTTTTGGCAGCAAACGTGCCAAATACATTTGACTTGTGAGCGCCAGTTTGAAGCAGGTCTAAATTTAGCTCGCCCAAAATTTGAGATAGTTTTTTTGAGTTATTTATGACGGTTAGCGGATTTAGACTGGCCTTGTCAAGCTCGTATGTAACAGCGTGAAAGCTTTTAGCAAGCTCATCAGTGAAATTTCCTTTTGGAGCGATAGCAAAAACTTCATGCCCCATATCTTTTAAAGCCTGCATAATAGGGCGTCTAAAAAAGTGTATACTCATGTCAGCGTGGCTTAAAAACCCTATCCTTGCCATTTTTACCTCTTTAGTTTATAAATTTTTGCCGCCCCATCAAGTATGACTGGCTCAAAAATTTTTGGATCGTACCTTTCAAGCACAAAAAGCTGGATGTATGCGCTATTTAAAATACTTTCATCAAGGATGATAAACCTACCATAATCTCTCATAAAAATGACAGAAATATTTGAGCTTTCGTTATTTTTATACTCTTTGACATTTAGCTTGCCAGCCTCGTTATAATCAGTCTCTATGAAAGATTTAAGAGGCAAGATATTGCCATCATAGATTAAATTTGTGACATCACTTGTGAGCGTAAATCCACCATTTAGTCTAATGCCATTTTCATTTTGAGAGATCGCTCTTGTGACGATAAAAAGGCCGTTGTTTAAATTTTTACCGCTTTTTAGATCGATCTTGCTAAATTGCAAAATGGTCGGAAAAATACCAAGCATCCTATCTGGCAAGTAGTAGTAAATATCCCTAGTCTTTGCTGGTAGGCTAAAATTTGCCTCTTTTATATCGCTAAAAAACTGATCAATGCTTGCATTTCTCTCTTTTAAAATTTGAGCCAAGTTGCCATTAAATCGCTCTTTAAAATTTCTCTCTGTGTACTCAACATCAAGCCTTGCCATATTTGCCGAGCTCATCTCATCGTTTCCAAGCACAAAACTCACGGCAAAATTTTCACGTCCAAGGTGTTTTCCGCCATCAATTAGCGTCTTAACATCGCTGTAATATCTGATCGGATATCCATAGTCCCACCACGCAACCACGTAGTCCTCGCGTCCTGCGATACCTTTTAGCTTATTTAAAATTTCAACCTCTTTATTTACAAAGACTGGCTCAGCCTTGTAGCCATAGATGTGAATGAGCGCTGGAGCAAGCACTAGAGCCGCTATGAAGGCTCTTATGAGATTTAAAACGGCCCCTTTTAGCTTTAAATTTGCAAGCACAAACTCCACTAAGTAGCCAAAGCCAAGAGCCATGATAGGCACAGCGTAAATAGTAAATCTAAGACCACTTTTAAAGGCTAAAAAGCCAAGTGCGAGCATGCCAAGTGAGACGGCAAATGAGCGGTTTTTAATGCAAAAAAGAGCAACGCCTGCAAGCGAGATCAAAAATGTTATGACATTTGCGCTGATCCTCTCGCAAAATAGCGTAAAATCAACGATGCTTGACTCTTGGATGGTTTGATTGACATTAAAAAAGTGAAAGCTCATGCCTCCAACTTCAGGCGCATCTCTAAAGACGTAAAATTTAAGCTGAAAAATAATCGGATTTAGTCCGCCACGAATGACAAAAACAGCAAAAACAACAACCAAAACACCAAGAGCAAATTTTAAATTTATCACCTCTTTTTTAAAAAGACAAAACGCATAAATAGCCATGATAGCGATAAATTTAAGTGTTAGATCAAGATTTGAAATGGCAAGTAAAAGCAGCGAAATTTCAAGGTAAAAAAGTGGATTTTTCCTATCAAAAATGAGCGTGTAAAGTAAAAATAGCCCAGTTAAAATGCTAATAAGCGAAAATGCGCTCGCATACCACCACATATAAATAAGCACACTCAAAGGTGCGATTATTAGGCTCTTTGCGTCCTTTTTCTCAAGTACTCTAATAAGTCCCCAGACGACAAAGACGCTAAGTGTGATGATGAGCATATCAGTGTCGTAGTAGCCTGCCATTGTGCGGTTGTAGTAGCTGTTTGAGACAACAGCAAGAAGTGCGGCGATAAAGCCAGCCATTTTTAGTTTGTATTCATTTGCGATCAAAATAACTGGCACAGCCACAAGCGATGAAAAAAATACACTCATATAAATCATCGCTGTCTCAAGCTTGACGCCTAGAAATTTCACTACCCAGTAAGTAAGTGTGGAAAGCGGATAGCCGTAGTAGCTAAGGTCGTTTTCTTGGTGAAAGCCAGCTAGCATGTCCCTTGCGCCCTCGGCAAATGCATAGCCGTCGTTTGTGCTGATCATTAGCTCGTTGTTCCAGAAAAATACCGGATATTCACTCGCCCAAAAGACCCAGTAGAGCCTACAAACCATGCCAAAAAGGACTGCGACAAATATCATCAAGTATAAAGAGTAATTTTTAAAAAATAAATTTCTATTCATTAGGATTTTCCAAAAAATTTATAAGCTCGCTCGCTATATTTTCACTATCAAAAAATTTAGCCCGATTATACGCAACCTTTTCAAAATTTTGCCTTATTTCAGGCGCATTAAGCACCTTTATCATCGCCTCTTTCATCGCATTTTCATCATCAACTGGCACCAAAATGCCAAACTCGCTCTCGCCCAAAAGCTCCCTTGCGCCACTTTTATGCTCGGTTGAGATGATAGTTTTTTCGCACGCTAGTGCTTCAAGTAAGACATTTGAAAAGCCCTCAAAACGCGAAGCACAAAGCAAACAAGAGGCGTTTTTTATATGCCTAAAAGGGTTTTTATCAGTGCCAAGAAGTTTTACTCGCTCGCCCACGCCAAATTTGTCTATCAAATTTTGCAGCTCATCCTTTAAAGGCCCTTTCCCCAAAATGCCAAGCGTAGCACGAGGATCGTTAATAGAGGCGATTATTTTTATTAGCATGGCTTGATTTTTACCATTATCAAGACGGCCGATGTTTATGAAAAATGGCTTAAAGTCACTCTCAAGTGGCTCATCTTTTAGCAAATTTATAGTTTTTAGATCAAGGGCGTTATAAAGCACCTTTGTTTTGTCCTCACTCATACCAAAATTTCGCACCAGATCATCTTTGTTGCCAGCTGCATTTGCAAGAATTAGATCAGCCTTTTTATAAAGATGAGTGAGTAAAAATTTATTAACCCTGCCGCTTAGATCGTCTTTGTATAGGACCGATGGACAGCTTCGCTCGCTGATAACTAGCCTCTTTTTAAGGCCCAAAATTCTAGCAAGCCCAGCAATATAACAAGGGCGGTTCATCAGCACAAACTGCATGTCGATGTTTAAATTTTGACAAAGCTTTTTATACTTAAAGGCAAGCATTGGCATCGCTAAAAAGAGCCTTGCAAGCTTCTTTAGCCCGCTTTCATAAGGATCGCTATTTTCTATAAAGTGGATTTGCACCTCACTTGGGATCTCGTAAGCGATGACCTTGCTCATTAAGATGAGATGAACTTCATATCTTTTAACCAAAAATGGCAGTAAATTTGCCACATTTCGCTCAGCCCCGCCAGGCCCCATCGAGTATAAGAAAACGGCTAATTTTTTCACTTGCTAACAACCTTTTTTATAAATTCTCGCCACTGCTTGATGATATTTTCTTTGCTAAATAAATTTGCATTTTTACTGGCGTTTTTTGCTAGTTTTGCCCTTAAATTTTCATCTTTTAGAAGCATCTCAAACTTATTTTTTAGATCAATTGCGTCGCCATTTTTAAAGATAAGCCCGTTAATGCCGTCATTTATAAGCTCTCTTGCACCCACAGTGTCGCTACTTAGCCTAGCGCAATTAAGGGCGCCTGATTCTATTAGCACGTTTGAAAGTCCCTCGCTTCGTGAGCTAAGAACAAAAATTTTTGCCTCGTTATAAAGCTTGCTAACATCGCTCATATGACCTAGAAATTTAATGTTAAGTCCCAAATTTGACGCCATTTGCTTCAGTTCGGCTTCTTGCCTGCCACTGCCTGCGATCTTTATCTCCCAGCCATCAAGCAAGCTCTTATCCATCTTGCTAAGCGCCTCAAAATAGATATCATAGCCCTTTACCGCCTCCAGCCTTGCCACGCTTAAGATGACATTTTGCTTCTCACAAACTTCAGGCACGTCGATAAAGAGTGGGTTGTGGATGACCTCGCGGTTTTTGGCAAATTTATAGTAGTCGTAGTCGCTTTTACTTAGCACGCTTAAGCCATCTACAAAGCGGTAGCTAATATCACGCATAGCACTTGCGATTTTGCTTTTTAGGTAGCTGTGCTCGTGATGCTCAGTTGCTATTAGTTTGCTCTTTAGCCCAGCATTTGCCAGCACGCAAGCGACGTTTGTCCAGTCGATAAAGCTAATTATCAGATCAGCCCTTTGCTCCTTAAAAAGCGCTCTAAGAGCTAGGATTTTTTTAAATTTTAAAGCAAGCCCTGAACCACTCACATTAAGGTTTATGATCTTTATCTTTTCACTAAATTTATAAAGCCCAAGATCCTCTTCAAGCAGAGCGATAGTGATCTCATTGTCTTTGCAAAGCTCGTTTGCAAGCACGTTTAGCACACGTTCAGCCCCACCATTTCTAAGTGCGGCGATGACAAAAAGAATTTTCACTTCACACCTCCAAGCTTTAAAAGCTCCAGCCATTTTTTATAAATTTGCTCCACACTAAACTCATCAAGCCTAGCCCTTGCGTTTTTAGCAAATTCGCCCATTTTTGCCTCATCTTGCAGCAAATTTGCAAGCTTTTCGCTCATCTGATCAGCGTCATTTATCTCACAAAGCAAGCCATCAAAGCCATCTTTTATAAGCTCTTTTGCCCCGCTAGTCCTTGTCGCAACCCGCACGCAGTCATAGTTTATCGCCTCTATTAAGGTGTTTCCAAGACCCTCGAAATTTGAGCAAGAGATCAGCACCTTTGCCCTTTTATAAAGTGAGGCGATGTCGCTAACGTTGCCTAAAAATTCGACATTAGCGCCCAAGCTTTTGGCTAAATTTTCTAAATTTGCTCTCTCGCCGCCATCTCCAGCAACTGCGAATTTATAGCCGCTTTGTTTTAAGCTTGCAGCCACTCTTACAAACATTTCGCAATTTTTTATCTTATTTAGCCTGCCAACAAAGATGACTAAATTTTCTTTCGTAAAGCTCTCACTGCACATATCTTTAAAGAGTGGGTTGTAAATTTTCATCACATTTTTGCAAAATTTCGAGTAGTAACTAAGATCCTCATCGCTTAAGACACTAAGTGCGTTTGCAAATGGATAGCTGATGCGTCTTAACACCTTGAAGATCGCCTTTTTTGGCGCAAGATAGTTTGTGTGCTCGCTTATAATAATAGGCGTTTTTAGCCCAGCTGAGCTAAAGAGCACCAAGGTATTTACAGCGTCTAAAAAGGATATCACAGCGTCAAATTTACCCTCTCTTATGAGCGCTCTTAAGGCAAGCACCTTTGAAACTCTCTTTTTTAAATTTCCAACCAAGCCAAGCTCATCAGCCCCAACGCCTAAATTTATGAGCTTCACGCCACTTGCTAGCTCGTAAAATGGCTCATCATTGTCAAATTTAACAAGGCTTACATCATGATCCATGCTAAATCTTGATGCGATCACCGCGCAAACTCGCTCCGCACCGCCACTTCTAAGCGTTGATGTGACAAATAATATCTTCATACACCAAACCTTTGCTTGATCTTTACTCTAAGCTTTGAAAGTGCTGGTAAAAGCCCACTTGGGAGCGGACAAAGCAGCAAGAAAATAAACGCTTCTTTGCTAAATTTAATGCTAAGGCTTTTAAAGATACACCTTAACATCAAACCATATTCGCCTGCTATCTTGGCGTAGTAAGCGGCATTTTTATACTGCATAGCTAGAAATTTTGGCTCATTTTTTATAGCGATATCGTAGTGCAAATTTGCTGTTTTTATATAGGCGTTTGCCACGCTTAACGCGTGCTTGCCGGCATTTAGCGTAGCACTATCACTTCTTGCGATGCGGTAGATGTAAAGTGGCTTTTTAAGATAGAAGACATTTTTTTCAAAAAAGCGGATGTAAAGCTCATTTTCGCCGCCAAAACTGCTCTCATCAAACCTAAAGCCGTTTATAAATTCGCGCGAAAAAAGTTTAAAATACTCGCCATTTATCCGCCCGCAGTGATAATCAACCTTACTCATCGCCCCACTCTTGCTATATGGGCTTCTACCAGCCATCACCTCAGTCATCACGCCATCTTTTTCGCAGATCGCGTCTGCAAAAACGCACGAATACTCGCCACTTTTTAAAATTTCATAGCACTCAGCAATCGCCTCTGGTAAAAGCTCGTCATCATCGTCAAGCAAGCAGATAAACTCGCCTGTTACATTATCAAAGCCATTATTCTTGTTGCCATTTGGGCTCTTTTTGTGAGCACTATTTTTTACAAATTTGATCCTTGCGTCGTTAAAACTCTTGCAAATTTCTCTCGCGCTCTCGTCATTGCCGTCGTCAGTTACAATTATTTCTAAATTTTTATAGCTTTGAGCTAGAGCGCTTCTTATGGCCTTTTTTAAAAGCTCTGGACGCTTGTAGGTCGCTGTTACGATGCTGATTAATGGCTCGCTCATTTAGCCCCTTTTAAAAATTCTCTCATAGCCTTGAAGCTTTTCAAGACGTGAGAAAAATATAAATTTAATTGTCTTGATATAGGCCTTTAAATTTGCGCTGTATCCTCTCTCAAGGCGCTCGCCTTCGATGTTTGAGCCGCTAAGATCAGTTGGGTGCGCAAAAAGGTCGCAAAAATACATCTGCATATCATTAACGCCAAGCAAATAGTCCCAAACATCGGTCGTACAAAGTGCACGTTTGTGAATTTCAAGCAAATTTTTGGCACTTTTTTTAGTTAGCACATAGGCCCCTGCTCTATAAATGCTTGAAAATGAGTGCACTGAGACCTGCCAAAGCGGCCTACTTAGGCTAGTATCCACCTTTTTGCCAAAGGCGCTAAACCTGCCCTCCAGCCCATCTTGCATGCCACATATCAACACGCTGTTTTCAGGCATCTTGCTAGCTGCCAAAAAGGCCTCTTTTATGTCCTCATCACCCCCTATCACGTCATCTTCAAAGATGAGAGCAAATTTGGCTTCACTTGCCAAAAACGCCTCATAGGCTTTCACGTGTGAGAGCGAACAGCCAACCTCTGCTGGGCTTAAAACCTTGCCGTAAGCTTTAAATGATGGCGAAATAATCTTATAGTACTCCCTCGCGTTTAGCTCCCTGCCATCAACTGCGTCTATTAGCTTAAAGCTATCATAAGAGCTAAATTTCTGCTGCAAAAGCTCGCGCCTTTTGGTATCTTTTGCCAAAGAGATCAGGTAAATTTCATCCATTTAAGACCTTTTAATTTTTTTTAAAATTTTACGCCAGACTATGCCTCTCTCGAAGTCATTAAAAAATAAGAAATATCCCAAAACATAAGCTGCGCCGGCGTGTATCACAGCAAAGATAGCAAATTTTAACCAGTTATCTAAGCTCACAAAGTCCTTGCAGGTAAACATCGCAAGCACACAGAGCGCAAAAACGGCTAAATTTTTAAAATAAACCCCATAAAATGTAGTGAGCTTTACCTCTAAATTTAAAGCAGCATTTATGAGGTCGAAGCCAAGAATTCTTATGCTATAAAAAATGGCTGCGATGATGACGATGCCGTAAACGCCGTAGCCACTAAATTTAAGCAGCGCGATCTGCGCTATGATCGTGCTAACGCCAAGAATAGTGTTGGCAATGGCTGGACGGCGAAGCTTGTTTGTCGCGCTATCAAGGTTAAAAAGCGAGAAAACAAAGCTGATAAAGACGATGGGTACAAGCGTGATCATCGAGACGTTATAGATAAATTTTATCTCCTCGCTACTTTTAAACGGTAACCAAAGCGTGTAAAAATCAAGCCCAAAAACGACGAAAAATGCAGCTGGAGCACTCATTACAAAGGCGATCACTTTCATAGAGAATTTTGCCTCTTTTATAAGATCCGTGATCAAATTTTTAGAGTAAAGCTCGACAAATTTTGGCGCAAAGATACCACTAAGCTGCGCCACAAAGCTCTCAAGTATGATAGGAGCGGCCTTGGCGACAGAAAGAAGACCAGTGGCGTTTGCATTTACGAAAATGTTGCAGATAAATAGGTCCATGCCTGTTAAAAGTATGCGGTTTAGGGCATTAAAGCTGTTCCAAATGCCAGAGCTTAAAAGCTCTTTGATCTTAGAAAAGTCAAATTTGCCAAGGCTAAATTTTAGCTCCGGCGTGATGCGAGATGACATAAAAATGGTACTAAAAAATACAAAAAGGCTTGCCATAAGTGCTGAAATAGCGATGTATGAGATAAATGGCTTAAAAAAGAAAAAGAGCGCCACGATGAGGATCGCTAGGATCGCACTTGAGATGGCATTTCTGATGGAGAGCAAATAGAGCTTATTTGTCACAAAGGCACAAACCGTCAAGACACCGTTAAATAGCCCAACACAGAAATTTATAAAGTAAAAAACAAGGGTCATTCTTACATCAAAGAGTAATTTTTCAGGGACATTTAAAAAGCTTTGCAAATTTATAATAAAAACGGAGCTTAGCACCACGACAACGGCGCAAAAGAAGATATTTACGACAAGCACTGATGAGTAGTAGGTGTTTGCAAGGTTTAGATCTTTTTTGTGCCAAGCATGAGCGACAAAGCGCCCACTAACAGAGTTTATTGCTACACTTATAACTGCTGCGTAGCTAACGATGGCGTTGCTAAGACCTACAAAACCAAACGCCTCGTTACCAAGGCTTTTTAAAATAAATGGCGTAAGAAAGAAATTTATGCCCATTGATACGACAAAAACGACGATTGAGCTTATTAGATTGATTAGCATTAGATTTTTAACCTATAAATTTTTACGCCACTTGAGATGACAAATGGCTCAAAGTATCTCTCATTGGCCTTTTCAAATATAAAAAGCTGCACAAAAGATGAGTTAAAAGCATTTTCATCAAGCAACAATATCCGCGCATAATCTTCCAAAAAAACCACATAAATTTTGGCATTTTTATCTATGATTTTTTCATCTATTCGCAAATCTTTTCCAGCACCTTTTACCTTATAAAATGATTTTATAGCTTTTTTCTCGCCGTTATGTATGATAAATTTTTGCTCATTTGTAGGCAAAGTATAGCCGTCTCCAAGGTCAATACCAGCTTCGCTAACGCCATTTAATGCACTAACATGATAAAAATCCTCTTTTTGCCTTTTGCCAGTTGTAATGTCGATATAGCTATATCTAAAGATATTTGGTGCGATGTCAATCATATTTGGCACAAGATAGTAAAAAACATCTTTTTTTGCAGCTGGCAGAGTGAAATTTTCGCTTTCAAGCTGACTTAAAAAAGTATTTATATCACTTGTGTTGTAGTCTTTTAAAATTTTATCTATTGGCCTTATATTTTGCTCAAGCGAGATGTCATTATACGTAACTGCCACTCTTGCAAGTCTAGCCGAAAAAGCCTCATCTTTTCCCAAAGCAAGGCTAACAAAATAATTATTTTCGCCACCTTGTCTGCCAGGATCGTTTAAAGTCATAACATCAGCAAAATACCTTATAGCATATCCATAATCCCACCATGAAAAT
The DNA here is from genome assembly GCF_002165775.1 of Campylobacter concisus. Lineage (NCBI taxonomy): Bacteria > Pseudomonadati > Campylobacterota > Epsilonproteobacteria > Campylobacterales > Campylobacteraceae > Campylobacter > Campylobacter concisus. The sequence continues at coordinate 102,636 of NZ_NDYP01000004.1, forward strand.
ACATAATCATCGCGCTTAGTGAGCTTTTTGAGCCCATCAAGCGCTACTGCTTCATCATGGCTAATTACAGTGTTTGGCCTATATGAATAAGCAAAATCTAAATTTATAGCAAGAGCAGCTACGACAAAAACCAAAAGTGATAAATTTTTAATAGAATTTCTAAGATCAAATAAATTTAAAAAAAAATGCAAAAAATACCCAAAACCAAGCGCAACAAGTGGTGTTACGTACATAACAAATCTAACTCCACCAAAGAAAGATAGGAGTCCAAGTCCAAGCATTGGCAAAGTAAGTAAAAATGGACGAAATTTAAAGCAAAGTAACAAGTATCCAATAATAGCTGCCAGTAATATAAGAATATTTCCTGACATGAAATATATAAAATACAAAGGACTAGCACTTTTTACTTCACTGATGAAATTATACTCATTTATAAAGTGAAATTTATCGCTAAGAATTTCATTGCCTTTAAAAACATAAATACCCATTTTTGAAGTAATGAAATCAAAACCACCAAAATAGATAAAAATAGCTAGCATTAAAGTAAGAAAAATGGCTAAATTTCTAGCTGAGAGTAAATTTTTATATTTGAAAAAAAGAGAGAAAAATAAAGCAATAACCACTAAATTAAAAATCAAAATTTTATTTGCTATTAGTGGATCTTTGGTAAAAGCATTTGAGCTTACGATGCTTATAAACATAAAAAATATCGCTTGATAATTTTGCAATCTATCTCGCATAAAAACTAGCGTATATAGTAAAAACATAAAGAAAATGCTTAAAATAAGTGCATATGAGCTTTGATACCACCAAAGATAAAGCGACACAAAGACTCCAGGCAAAACGATAAATTTTTGTTCATTTGTGTTTAAAAGCCTGATCAAAAAATAGATAATAAAAAGCGCAAATGTGACATTTAACATGTCACTATCAAAATATCCAGGCGATGTCCTTGAAAGATAGCTTGGCAAGATAACACTCATAAACGCTGCCACAGCCCCAGCTTTTAGCGCCTTAAGCTCATTTGATATCAAAACAACTGGAAGCACGATAAGTGGTGTTAAAAAGACGCTCATGTAAAACATCACGCTTTCGATCTTAAAAGGTAAAATTTTGCAAATATAAAAAACTATAGTTGAGATTGGGTGATTAAAGGGGCTAAAGTCATTTTGCTGATGAAAGCCAGCCAGCATGTCTCTAGCACCCTCTGCGTAATAGTATGCGTCATTTGTCGTAAGCATAAACTCGCCATTAAAGTAAAACTCTGGCATATCCTTTGCCCACAATACCCAGAGCATCCTAGCCGCAAATCCAAACAGATAAGCAGCCAGAAATATAAGTAAAATTTTACAATTTACGCTTACTTTGTGCACTAAATTCCTTACAGCCTAGCGTCAGCCTCTGGGTAGATATTTTTTATATCGTAAACTAAATGGCCTTTTAAATTTAGCTTTTTAAACTCATTATGAGCTACGGCGATCACGATGCAGTCGTAGTCATCTAGGTTATACTCTTTTACTAGATCAAAGCCGTACTCGTGTTTTACCTCAGCACTATCAGCCCAAGGATCGGTCACATCGACTTTGCAGCCAAAGTCTTTTAGCTCATCAACTACGTCTATAACGCGAGAATTTCTTATATCTGGGCAATTTTCTTTAAATGTCATACCAAGGACAAGTACGCGGGCTTTGTTAATAAGCACGCCTTTTCTTATCATTAGTTTTATAACCTGATCAGCTGCGTATCTTCCCATGTCATCGTTGATACGGCGACCTGCTAGGATCATCTCTGGATGATAGCCTACCTCTTGAGCTTTGTGAGTGAGGTAGTATGGATCTACACCGATGCAGTGTCCACCAACTAGACCTGGGCGGAAATTTAAGAAATTCCACTTAGTACCTGCAGCCTCAAGCACGTCGATAGTGTTGATGTGAAGCTTTTCAAAGAGCATCGCAAGCTCGTTTATAAAGGCGATGTTTATATCACGCTGTGTATTTTCTATAACTTTTGCAGCCTCGGCTACCTTGATGCTTGAGGCCTTATGAGTGCCGGCTGTGATGATCGAGCGATAAATTTCATCGACCTTGTCAGCGATCTCTGGAGTTGAGCCACTTGTGATCTTTTTGATCTTTGTCACTGTGTGCTCTTTGTCACCTGGGTTTATACGCTCTGGTGAGTAGCCGCAGAAGAAGTCTTTGTTAAATTTAAGCCCACTTTTTTCAAGAAGCGGCACACAAATTTCTTCTGTGACGCCTGGATAAACGGTGCTTTCATAAACAACTATGTCGCCTTTTTTAAGCACTTTTGCCACGCTCTCAGTCGCTTTTACGACTGGAGTTAGATCAGGGCGCTTGTTTTTATCTATCGGAGTTGGTACAGTCACGATGAAAAAGTTGCACTTTTTAATATCGTCTAAATTTAGACTAAATTTCATACCATTATCGATAGCTTTTTTCATCTGCTCATTGCTAAGTTCAAGCGTTCTATCGTGGCCACTTTTAAGCTCTTCTATACGCTTTGCATTTACATCAAAGCCCACTACTTCGTACTTCTCGCTAAAAGCTGCTGCAAGTGGAAGTCCAACATATCCAAGTCCTACTACTGCTATTTTCATTTACTTTTTCCTTTCTTTTTTGCTTCTATCTTTTTTACGCGTTCATACATTCTTATTTCCGCACTTACACCTTTTGGAGTTATGATTCTAATAGGGCTAACGCCTGGTAAAATTTTAGTAAATTCATAATAAACCCGCCTCTTTTTCTTTCCGTCCTTGCATAGCATCATCGTTTGCGCTAGCTCATCCCCGCCGCTAAATTTATAATAAATCCCGCGCGCGTCCTCTTTTTCTTCAAGCTTTCCGCCGAGCAAAAAGGCAAAGTTGCAGTCGATTTCTATCTCTTTAAAAAAAGCGACTTCGTATTTAAAATAATCAGGTGGCATCTTTGAGATAGGTAGCTCAAAAATATTTTCCTCGGTTTTTGCCACGTTTTCGCCTGCCAAAAGCGCAAATGGAAGCACGCAAGCTGCGATAAAAAGTAAAAATTTTCTCATGCCTTTACTCCGATTTGGAAATACTTAAATCCATGCTCAGCTAAAATTTTAGCGTTGTATTGGTTACGTCCGTCAAAAATAACGGCATTTTTTAGCCTCTCTTTTATCTCCATAAAATCAGGCGATCTAAACTCGCTCCACTCGGTCACAAGCACCATAGCATCGGCGTTATTAAGCGCGTCATATTTATTTTTAGCGTATTTTACATCTAAATTTGGCATATATTTTTTAGCTTCTTCGCTTGATTTTGGATCATACGCCACCACTTTTGCGCCAGCCTCATCCAAAAGTTTTATCAAAGTTAGCGAGCTAGCCTCTCTCATATCATCGGTATTTGGTTTAAACGCAAGCCCCCAAAGTGCAATCGTCTTGCCCTTTAGATCGCCGCCAAAGAAGTTATAAATTTTATCAAACAGCACTCTTTTTTGAGCCTTATTTCTTGACTCGACCGCGTTTAAAAGCTCTGGCTCAAAGCCATTTTGCCTAGCTGTGTAGATGAGCGCCTCGACGTCTTTTGGAAAGCAGCTGCCGCCGTATCCGCAGCCTGGATAGATAAAGCTATATCCGATCCTTGAGTCGCTGCCGATACCTTTTCTTACTAAATTTACATCAGCGCCCACGCGTTCACAGATATTTGCTATCTCATTTATAAAACTTATCTTTGTTGCTAGCATCGAATTTGCAGCATATTTTGTCATTTCTGCTGACTTTACGTCCATACAAATTAGCCTGTCGTGATTTTTCATAAATGGCTCATAAAGCTCTCTCATCGCGCTAAAGCCCCACTCGCTGCTAGCTCCGATAACTACGCGGTCTGGCTTTAAAAAGTCCTCAACCGCCGCACCCTCTTTTAAAAACTCTGGGTTTGAGACTACCTCAAATTTAACCTCTACATTTCTCTTTTTAAGCTCAGCCTCGATAATCTCATGCACCTTAGTTCCAGTACCCACTGGAACGGTTGATTTATCAACTACGATTAGCGGTTTGCTTAAATTTTCTCCGATAGACTTAGCAACCGAGAGAACGTATTTTAAATCCGCCTGCCCATCAGCGCCCATAGGTGTACCAACTGCTATGAATAGCACGTCTGCATGCTCTAGCGCCTCAGTTATCTGCGTGCTAAATTTAAGCGAGCCATTTTTGTAGCACTCACTTACAATATCAGCAAGCCCTGGCTCATATATCGGCACGACGCCGTTTTTTAGTGCTTCGATCTTTTTATTATCAACATCGACGCAGATCACGCTGTTGCCCATCTTAGCAAAGCATGCACCACTTACTAGCCCAACATATCCAGTTCCAATTACTGCCACTCTCATGTTTATCCTTAAATTTTCTTTTCCCACTCAAGGGCAGTTTTTATGATGAGCGCTAGGTCATCTCTTTTTGGCTTCCAGCTTGTTAGCGAGCGCAGTTTGCTTGCGTTTGAGATAAGGATAGCTGGATCGCCGTCCCTTCTTGGCGCATTTAGCACCTTAAAATTTACCCCACTTACCTTTTTTGCGGTCTCGATGACCTCTTTTACACTAAATCCTCTGCCATATCCCACGTTAAAAGTTTCGCTGCCATTTTGGCCGATGTACTCAAGTGCACTTATATGGGCGTCTGCTAGATCGCTAACGTGGATGTAGTCTCTAACGCATGTGCCATCTTTTGTAGCGTAGTCATCGCCAAAGATACTCATGCTCTCACGCTTGCCAAGTATAGTTTGCACAGCTACCTTAATAAGGTGCGTGGCGTTTGGATAGTTTTGACCTATGAGCCCCTCCTCGTCTGCGCCTGCTACGTTAAAATAGCGAAGTATAGCAAATTTGAAATTTTCATTTGAAGCGGCGTAATCTTTAATGATCTGCTCGCTCATGAGTTTGCTTCTGCCGTATGGATTTATCGGATTTGTAGGCGTTGTTTCGCTAACTTCTGCCACGTCTGGCTCGCCGTAAACTGCGGCGGTTGAGCTAAATATAAATTTATTTACGTTGTAAGTCTTTGCATATCTTAGCACCCTTGCGACGTTTGCTGTGTTGTTTAGATAGTATTTTAGCGGCTCACTCATACTCTCAAAGACCTCGATAAACGCTGCAAAATGGATAATCGCATCAAATTTACCGTTTGCAAAAATTTCACTTAGATCATCTTCTAAATTTGCGTTTATAAATTTAAAATTTCCTATTTTTTGGAGTGCCTCAAGTGCTTTTTGTGAGCCTTTGCAGAGATTATCGATGATGGTTATCTCATCTTTGCCTTGCTTTAAAAGTGCTTTTACTACGTGGCTGCCGATATATCCAGCACCACCTGTTATTAAAATCTTCAAGTTTAAGCCTTTCATAAAAAGTGGTTAATTTTATCAAAAATAGAGTAAAGTAAAAGTAAAGCAAGGTATATTAAAAGTTATGAATTTAAAGACGCTGGGTTTTAGCTAGTGATATCAGACTAAAACCCACATAATTTTACGGTCTTTAATAGCCATACCAATATGGGTTTGACATCCTATTTAAACTATTATTAATGCCTTGTAGACTTCTATCTATATTTTGCATATGCATATTGTGATTCATTTGCTGTAGCTGGTTATAGCTATTTTGCTGTTGTATAAGTGCATTATTCATAGTTTGACTTAATTGGTTTAAGGATTGTTGAAATTGTTGTGCTGCTATTGCTTGTTGCTGATTATATAGCATAACCTCTTCATTTGATGCCGGATATAAAACGATACCATTTCGCTGATTGTCAGTCATACAATATATAGCTCCGCTGCTATCGTCGTTATAATACTCAAATGCATCACAATTACCAGGGTTCCAATAGTATCTTCCATTATGATTAGCTTGAAAATATCCGGCACTAGAACAACCAACAAATGTTAAAGCAAATACTACTATAAAAATAAGTTGCCTGTTTTTCATTTTCACTCCTGTAAAATTTTATTACCTATAACTCAGCATTTCGTCATGCCAGCAAAACCAGATATAGCCATAAAAGATATAGGATTTAACACGATCTTAAATAGCAATATCTATTTTTTATTTATTTTTATTTAAAAATTCTCTCAACATCACATTTTTGATGTCTATCAAATATAAGCTCATTGTCATAACTATATTGATCATATATTAAAATAGCTTCTTGATTGATCGCATATGCATAACAATATTTAGTTTGAATATAAATACCATCTGATGTTTTATATAGGTCTTGATCAATTCTGGTTACATAAATTTTATAAAATTCAGCATACAAGGCAACACATGCAAAAGCCAAAAACAAAATCTTTTTCACTATAATTTCCTTATTTATTCTCTATATAAATATTATTTACAGATGATTGTAAAAGTATTTTAATGCAATTAAACTTATAGGAAACTTTTCTATAGGAATAAAAATGCTAAATTTGCCACAAATTGTTTCAAAAGAAGAAGAGGAAGAATTCCTAAAAAATGTGGCAAATAATGTAAAAAGAATAAGACAAGAAAAAGGTTTTAGCCAGCTTGAAACCGCTCTTAGCATAGGACAAGCCTCAAATGGTTTTTATGCAAATATGGAAAATTTTACAGATAATAAACGCTTTAATATACTCCATCTTTTTAAGCTCTCAAAACTATTTAATTGTGATATTGCTGATTTTTTTAAAGGTGCATAAAAATGTTTATTAATCCTCTCTAACCCTCAAAAATATAGGAAACCTTGGCTTGCCTTTGGCTGTTAAATTTTGAAATTTATATGTGATGATAGAGCCTATCTTTGGGGGATTTCGGCGCTTTTCATCGCTTAGTCCTGAGCCTATTTTAAAGATAGTGCCAGGTTTTGGCTCGCCAGCTTTTTCTTCGTCATCTTTGCCACCAAGCGCTTTGCAGGTAAGCGAGCCAGCAAATTTCGCATATTTGCCGCTACCTTTATTTATAGCGATTACTTCGCACTCGGCGTCTTTAAATTTCTTAAATTTAAGCACATTTTTACTTCGTTTTCGCTCGTACGGTGCATTTGGCTCACGTACGACTGCTCCCTCTCCGCCTTTTGCGATGATACTTTCAGTAAATTTCAAAAACTGGGCGTTATCTCGCATTTTTATCTGTTTTATGATGATTAAATTGTGATTTGGCTCATTTTTTAGAAATTTAGCCAAAACTTCAAGACGGTCAAGCAAGCCACCACTTGCCTCTGGCACGTCAAAAACGTGAAATTTAAGCCTTTTCCACGCCTTTTCATCTGGCAACTTATCCATCACTGTTGCTTGAATTTCTTCAAACTTAAGCTCTTTAGCATAAAGCTCGCCATCGAGCGCAAATTTTGGGAAATTTTTAGTAAAACTTAGCGGTGCATTTAGCTTTTTGCCCTGTCTTGAGAGTAAATTCTCTCCGTCCCAGTAGGCACGCACGCCATCAAGCTTCTCGCTAGCTAGCCAGCCACTGACATTTTGATCTTTATACTCGCTAAGTCGCAGCAGGTCAAGAGAAAATGCAAAATTTAAAAGGGCTAAAACCGCAAAAATTATTCTAATCAAGCTTTTGCCTTGCAAAAACAATAATCCATATGATCATCTACAACGCCCACACTTTGCAAAAATGCATAGGTGCTAACAGAGCCTAAAAATTTAAACCCTCGCTTTTTTAGATCCCTTGCCACAAAGTCTGACATAGGCGTAGTGGCTGGCACTTGTTTGATATCTTGATAGTGATTTATGATCTGCTTGCCGTCAAATTTTGGATCAAATTTTCTTAGCAAATACCCCCACAAATAGTCATAAAAGCTGCCAAATTCTTGTGTTATGGATAAAAATGCAAGGGCGTTTGCAGAAAGCGATTTTAGTTTTAATTGGTTACGAATCAGCCTCTCATTTTGCATAAATTTAGCTATCTCAGCCTCGCCGTAATGCTTGATCTTCTCTGGATCAAAGCCGTCAAATGCCTCTCTCATAGCCTCTCTTTTTTGAAGCACTCCATGCCACGAAAGTCCAGCCTGAAAGCCCTCCAGAACTATCATTTCGAAAAATTTTCTATCATCTTTTACGACTTTACCCCACTCATTATCGTGGTAAGCTATATCAAGCTCGCCTTTTGCCCATTCGCATCGCCTCATCTGCGTCCCTTAAATCTCAACTCCATAAAACTCGCAGTACCACTCAACAAATTTAGCCACGCCGTCGTTTACTTTTGTATTTGGCTTGTAGTCAAAGTCAGCCACCAAATCGCTCACATCAGCAAATGTTGCTGGCACGTCGCCTGCTTGAAGTGGGAGAAAATTTTTCTTGATCTCACGGCCGATCTTTATCTCAACCGCCTTGATGTAGTCCATGAGCTCGACTGGGCTATTATTGCCGATGTTATAGACCTTAAACGGCGCTTTTGAAGTGGCAGGGTCTGGGTGCTTTGCGTCCCAGTTTGGATTAGGCTTAGCAGGGTTGTCGATGCACTTGATGATGCCCTTTACAATATCGTCCACGTAGGTAAAGTCACGCTTCATCTTGCCGTAGTTAAAGACGTCGATAGTTTTATCTTTAAGCGCTGCATCAACAAACAAAAATAGCGCCATATCAGGACGTCCCCATGGTCCGTAAACTGTAAAAAAGCGAAGTCCAGTCGTTGGCACGTTGAATAAATGACTATAAGTATGTGCCATCATCTCGTTGCTCTTTTTGGTCGCTGCGTAGAGGCTTATAGGGTGATTTACCGCCTCGTGCGTAGAAAATGGCATGTTCTCATTTAGTCCATAAACCGAGCTAGAGCTTGCATAGACTAAATTTTTGATCTCATTGTGGCGGCAGCACTCGAGGATGTTCATAAAGCCTGTGATGTTGCTGTCGATGTAGGCTTTTGGGTTTATAAGCGAGTAGCGAACGCCAGCTTGTGCGGCTAAATTTACGACTACGTCAAATTTTTCTTTGGCAAAAAGCTCTTTCATCGTCTTTTCGTCGGCGAGATCTGCTTTTATAAATTTTAAGTTTGGATGTGTTTTTGAGATGATAAGCTTGCCGTAGTCTATCTCGCTCGTATCAAAGCCAGCCGTTTTTAGGCGTGCAAGCTTTAAATTTACGTCGTAATAGTCATTTATCACGTCATATCCGACGACCTCATCGCCTCTTTTTACAAGGGCATTCGCAAGATGAAATCCTATAAATCCAGCTGTTCCAGTTACTAAAATTTTCATATTTTTCCTTTCATTTTTGGCTTATTTTAGTGCAAAAATGTAAATTTACGTATTTAAATCAGGGTAGTCCCAAGCGTTAAATTCAGCTCTTAAATCGTTATTTTCCCAACCTTTGCAGCATAGCCACTCAAGCCCTGCACGTCTCTCCATAACGACCTCTTCGTCAAGTCCAGCAACCTTTTTGCCATTTATCCTAGCATCTACACACGCCCAGTGGTAACGATAAACTAGGTCAAGTTTGCTTAAAATTTCATCCAAACTGCGAAGCTTTGAGCGGTTTTTGAGCCCGCCCTCTCTAAATACGTCCATCACAAAATCACAGTCACAAATTTTATCCATCTTACCGATATCTTCGGCAATGCCAAGCGCCCAAAGCAATATCCAAAGCGACTCATACTTCCAGCCCATATTTACGGCTAAATTTATATCAGCCCTGCCCTCTACGACCTCTTTTTCTTTTACACTTAGATCGCCATAAAAATCACCCAAAAAGTCTTTAGCCCAGGCTATCTCATCTTCACTTAAGTGGCCATTGTCGCGGATAGTGCAAGCACACATGATCGCTGTAAATGAGCAAACCGCACGAGCAATGATCTCATCAACGCTTCTTGGCGTAACTTCACTATTGTCATACCTTAGTGGTAGACTCTCAAGCACAGCCACGCCCTCTTTTTTTAAAATTTTTATGCTCTCGTCTTTTCTTTGTTGTGCTGTTTTTGGCATATCCGCACCTTTTTTAAAAATATCAAACACTCCCATTTTTATCCAAAAAACTCAGCGTTAAATTTCTCTTCGTTAAATTTTTTACCTAAAAATTTACAGGCTTCGATCATATCAGTTCTTGCTATTTCAAAGCAACTCGTAGCCCCAGGACTTGGAGTCATATTAAAACTTATGCCCTCGCCTGTGCTTATCTTGCCCTCGCCAAGCTCAAGGCACTTTTTATTACGGTCGATAACTTGTGGCCTTACGCCGCCAAAATTTACAGCATAGCTTAGGTCATTTTCACTTAGGCTTGGTACGATCTTTCTAGCATCTTTTACAAATTCTTTTTTATTGATAAATGGCACTTCAAATAAGAAATTTCTTAAAATATAAGATCTGATGTCGCTATCTTTTAAGAGATTTGTAAAGACTTCAAAGACATTTTTATCAAATTTTAGACATTTACAAAAGTCAAAAAAGCTTGAACAGCCGTGATATCTCTCTAGTTTTGGTATGACTAGAGCCGTTGGTCCAAAGCGAGTGTTTCCATTAGCTAGGATATCTGGATCGCCATGAAGCGCGGCAAATGGTAGCTTATCGTTTTGCACCATATAGACTTTGCCGTTTAGTAAGCGTTTTTTTGCGAAATAAAAGCTTCCAGCAACGGGCAATGTGCTAAGATGAAGCCCATAACCCATCTTGTGAGCCAAAAATAGCGAGTGTCCTCCAGCATCTACTACAACGTAGTTTGCAGTGATCACTTCGCCATCATTTATCTTTATGTGAAATGTATCGCCCGCCTTTTTTATATCAGTTACTTCTGAGTTTAGACTGATCTCGTAGCCATCTGCGCCTAAATTCAGCGCATTTTGCACAAGTGAATTTGCTAAGCCGCCAAAGTCCATCGTCGTAAACTGCCCATTTTGCGTGCCTATGGCGATGATGTTTTCTGGCCTCTCATTACCATTTGCGTCAAAAACGACGTTTGGCTCGATTTGTTTTAACTTCTCTTTGTCGTAAATTTCAAGGTAAGGAAAAAGCTCTCTAAAACTCTCATATCTCTCTTTCATGCGCTCTACTTCAGCATCTCCGATAGCTAGTGCCATCTTTTGATGAGCGAACATATACTTGCCATCAAGATTGTATTTTAGAGCATATTTTACTGGCATATTTGCCACACGAGAGACTTTTTTTGCTTTTTCTAGTGTGTAGTTTGTCTCGATATCGCCACAATGAATGGTTTGTGAGTTGCCTTTGCCGTTTGAATTTAGAGTAGCTACGCCGTCATATTTTTCTAAAAGTGCGACTTTTTTTATGTCGCTAAATGCAGCCAACTCATAAAAGAGCGCCGTCCCACTAATGCCTGCTCCGACAATTACCACTTCAAAGTGCTTCTGCCTCATTTTTTCTCCCAAAAAAAGTTTAGTCGCCAAAATAATACTATATTAATTTTAAAACAAACAGCATAGTGAAAAAAGCTAGAATTTTTATATAAAAGAGAAATTTGGCAAGGTTCTCACCTTGCCTTGAAGTTAAAATTTATAAGATACGTTTACCTTAAAATTTCTACCTGGCTCCCAGTCTACGTAGTCTGGATTGCCTGTATAATCAGCCATTCTTTGAGACTGCGAAGCATAAGTTTTATTAAAGAGGTTGTAAATTCCAGCATTTATCTCAAGTCCCTTAAATTTACCGCTACTTGGCGTATAGCTAGCATAGATATCGCTGACTGCATAGCTTGGTATTTTGGCATTTTTATTATCGCTAGCTGATATGGTATTTTTTGAAGCGAAGTAGATTAGATTGTAGCCTATTAGCGTATCAATGCTAGAAAATGCATACTCTGCATTAAATGTATATTTGTCGCCCTGATCTCGGTAGCCGATGACATTTGAAGTGTAATATCCGCCCCTTTCTGTGTTTACAACTCTATCTTTATATTTTACATTTTGATGAGTGTAGCTAGCAGCTAGGCTTAGTGCGTCTAAATTTAGCCTTGCAAGTAGCTCAACGCCGCTTATATCAGCACCACCAGCATTTATCCTCTTTAAAGCCCCATTTGCTGTGTTGTTATCAACTATTAAATTTTTATATTTTGTCATGAAATATTTTGCAGAGAGGCTATATGAGCTAACTTCATTTATATCACCATGATATTTAAGACCAGTTTCGTAGCTATTACCAGTTGTCGCTTTTAGATCCTTATTTGCCGACCAATTTAAGGCTCTGCCCCTGCTGCTTCCACTTGCCATCATCGACTCCATGACATCAGGTCCTCTAAAGACTCTTGCATAGCTTGCAAAAGCGTTAAGACCTTTAAGTATCTCATAGTCAAGCGCAAGCGCTGGGGTAAATTCATTGTATTTATAAGTGTAACTCTTTACATTTCCGGCTCTACCATCGTAGCTTTTTAGCTCGTGATGGGTGTATCTGATGCCTGGAGTAACGGTTAGCGAGCTAAAATTTAGCGCATCCTCTGCGTAGATAGAGTAGTTATTTACCTTTTCAGGATAGTGATTATTTGGCTTGTTAAAATTTTTACTTTGGTAAAACTCAGCGCCGTATCTAAGCGTCTGCGTCAAAGCGCCGGTCTCGACTATACTCTTAGCCTTTGCATTTATGCCGTTTGTCTTTACGCCTAAAATTTTTAAGACCGGATCATCTTTTTTATGCTCGGTATTATATGCCGTTACCTCTAAATTCAAAAGATTACTAGGCTTGTATTCGTATTTTAGCGTTGTCGTATCGCGCTCGTATTTGCGGTGGTCATCATTTGCATGCGAACTACCAAATTCTGCTCTTATAGGATAAATGCCCTTAAATTCATTATGCTCTCTTGAGATAGAAATTCTATGCGCATCAAGGAAGCTATAGCCAAGCTTTAAAAGATAGCTAAGGTCGTTTCCATCGCCTCCTATCTTTTTTTATTGCCACTTTTGCCGTAGTCATAGCCTTTGTGATTAATAGCAGCTATAAAGTCAAGCCCTTCAACTGGGGCTGTAAAGAGCATAAGACCTTGAGAAAATTCGCTGCTATTTGAAGCATACCCTGAGCGGATTTTAGCTCCAATAATCTCGCCGCTTTCTAGCAAATCTTTTGCATCTACTGTTTTAAAGGCGACCGAACCACCAAGTGCGCCTGAGCCATTTACGACTGATTTTGAGCCAACTTCGACATCAACGGCTTTTATAAGATCTGGATCGATTAGTAAGTCAGCATTGTGGTGAAATGTATTTCCGTTTTGTTTAGCACCATCTATCGTGATATTTAGGCCACGGTCACTAACGCCTCTCATGTAAATTTTTTGATTCATGCCGTTTGTGCCACCAACATATACACCAGGAATATCTCTCATCACATCTTTTACCAGACCAGCGTTTCTAGTTGAAATTTTGATATCATCAACGCCGTATCCACCACTGCTACTTGTTACCTCAACTCCGCTTAATACGCTCTCGTCTGCCCCATTTGCACAAACTGCTATGCTTGCTGCAAGAGAGAGTTTAAATAAGCTTTTAAATCTCATATTTTCTCCTAATTTGGTTATTAAAGTTACTATTTTAATTTTATAGCGTAATTTTGAGATTGAATATTATAATTTTAAGTATAAATTTTGGATAAATTTTTGAGTTTTTAGATAAAAATATAAACTATTTTTAAATTTTAATTATCTAATAAATTAATTAAATATCGAAATAAAGGACGAAATTATATGATTTTATCAAGGTAGTAAATAAGGTTAATTTTTAATAGAAAATTATTACAAGTATAAAAATTTTTAAATTTTGTAGATAATTTTTATCAAGAAAGACTTAAGAAATCTAAAATAAATTTTGCTTTTTAGAGCTCAGAATTGTTTTTTATAAACACTCTTGGACAGACTATGAAGAAATTTTAAAATTTAAATAAGATAGAGCAAAACTCTTGGATCTACTGGAAGTATCATATAAATTTACTAGACACCCTTGAAGGCAAAAATGAAATATTAATTCACATAAATATCATCTTTTTTAAAGTCTTTTAGTCTTAAACTTATGTTGATGTCTTGCCAAAGTATCGGCGGTAGCACAAATATCATCCTATCAAGGCTATTTTTTTTCACATCCTCACACTAGCCATACCAGCTGTAAAACTCACAAAAAATTAGATATATCGCCGCAAAGCGCCAAGTAAAAACCGCGAGTAGCTAAGCTGCGTATCTTCCCATTTGCCGCTATCTAGCGCGCAGTAAAGAACATTGCCAGCTTTGCCACCAAAGGCACCGCCGTTTATCACGAACAAATTTATACAAAACATCGTTTGCCACGAACAAATTGCTAGGCATCTACCCTGCCTCGCTAAAGTTTTTGCCAAGGTTAAAGCTGTAAATTCCACGCTTCATCTGCTCACATACTGAGCCAAGTAGGCGCAGCCAACCTTCATCCATCACGATGCCACCGCACCCATAAACAAACGCTCCTATCGGTGAGCAAGTAGTTACCTGAAGTCCTAAAAGCTCGCTTTACACCATGCTTTCATCAAGAGACAAAAATTAATTAGCCTCTTTTAGCCACTCCTTGATCAGTGCCCAGCCTGGCCTATTGCGTCTACAAGCTCATCTAAAGCTCATTTTGTATGCCCATGCGGTAAATTTAGTGAAATTTTAAAGAAGAATTTGGCAAGTCACCCCGCCAAATTTTGTATTAGTAGATTATTTTGCGTCCCAAGCTAGGATCGTATTGCCTTCGGCATCGGTAGCCACGTCGCCCATACCCATGATATTGTAGCCGCAGTCTACGTAGTGAACTTCACCTGTTACACCGCTAGCTAGGTCGCTAAGTAGATACATCGCGCTGTTGCCGACGTCTTCAGTCGTAACGTTGCGTTTTAGCGGGCTATTTACTTCGTTGTAACGAAGTATCATCTTAAAATCGCCTATTCCGCTTGCAGCAAGCGTTTTGATAGGGCCTGCGCTGATAGCATTTACGCGGATATTTTTAGCACCAAGGTCGTGTGCTAGGTAGCGAACCGAGCTTTCAAGTGCCGCTTTGGCAACGCCCATGACATTGTAGTGTGGCACAAATTTTGGTCCGCCAAGGTATGTAAGAGTTAGTACCGAACCACCCTCTTTTAGCACCGGTAGGACCGCACGAGTAAGGCTTAGTAGCGAATAAACGCTAGTACCCATCGCGATATCAAATGCCTCTTTAGTCGTGTTTACAAACTCGCCTTCAAGCGCTTCTTTTGGTGCATAAGCCACGGCATGCACGACAAAATCTATCTCGCCAAGGTCTGCTTTGATGCGATCCGCAAGACCGTCCAAGTGAGCGGGATTATTTACGTCAAGCTCATAGACGAATTTGCTACCAAACTCCTCTGCGATCGGCTCTACACGCTTTTTAAGAGCGTCATTTAGATATGTAAATGCCATCTGTGCACCTTGATCGCAGCAAGCTTTTGCAATGCCATAAGCTATTGACTTGGCGTTAGCGACACCGACGATTAGGCCTTTTTTGCCTTTTAAAATCATTATTTCTCCTTTCTAATTTTGCTTGGCTTTTAAGCGTCTTTGAATGAGTTTTGATTTTGCTCCCTGTGACAGGCTATGTGCCTAGTCTTGGTCGCAAAATCTGCAACAACATTTAAATCCATCTTAAAATCCTTCGCAATTTGACTTAAAATTTTACAATCCAAATTTAACAAAACGCCAAATTATAAACACAAATCGACAAGCGGAAATATCGCTAGGCGGATTTAAATGTTTCGCAGTAAATTTTGTCCCAAGACTAGGCACATAGCCTGTCACAGAGCGAAATTTACAAAATCATTTAAAGACGTCAGCGAGTGACGCGCTAATAAGTTCCAAGAAACCAGAAGCGTCCCAGCTTGCCGTACCTACTAGTACTCCGTCGCAGTTTTTAATACCCGCTATCCCGCCGATATTTGCGACATTTACGCTTCCGCCGTAAAGTAGCGGCGCGCTCGTCTGCTCGCGGATGAAATTTAAAACTCCTTCAATCTGCTCCGCATTCGCACTCTTGCCCGTACCTATCGCCCACACAGGCTCGTAGGCGATCAGCAGCCGC
>NZ_NDYP01000005.1 GCF_002165775.1 Campylobacter concisus
CCAAGGTCGATATTTTTTAGCTGTTCCGCCAAAAACTCCTTCGTGCCGCCAGCTTCGTTCACGCTCAAATTTTCGCCAATGCAGTAGACGATCTGCCAGCCCGCCTTTACGGCAAAATCAAATTTAGCTCGCAAAAGCTCCTCGCTCTCGCCAAGCTCGCGTCGTTCGGAGTGCCCGATCAGCACGCTTTTTACGCCAAACTCGTCCAGCATCGCCTTACCGATCTCTCCGGTGTGAGCGCCGCTTTCGCATGGGTAGAAATTTTGCGCGCCGAGTTTAAATTTATGAGCCGCGCCATCAAGCGCGCTAAACGGGGGGAATACCGTCACGTCGTCGTTTGCGCTTAAATTTGCGTCTAAAATTTCAGCGTATTTAGCAAAGCTAGCTCTCGTGTGATTGCACTTCAAATTTGCTAAAAACCTCACTCCGCAGCCTTTCTAAGCGGTTTTATGCCAGGTAGCTCCTTGCCCTCGATAAGCTCCAAGCTAGCACCTCCGCCCGTGGAGATAAAGGTCATCTCATCAGCATCTCCCGCGCGCTCGACGACGTCGGCCGTATCGCCGCCGCCAACGACCGTAGTCGCGTGAGTGTCGATGATGGCGTGGCTCATTTTGATGCTGCCTTTACTAAATTTATCCATCTCAAAAACGCCCATCGGCCCATTCCACCAGATGGTTTGCGCGTCGGCGATGACCTCTTTAAAGAGCCTAATCGACGCTGGTCCGATATCTAGCCCCATCCAGCCATTTGGGATCTCTTGAGCTGGGACGTATTTTACGGCGCTTTCGGCCGAAAAGGTCTGGGCTGCGACGACGTCTACGGGCAGGTAAATTTTAACGCCAAGCTCCCTGCCCTTGCGTAAAATTTCGCGCGCATCGTCGATAAGATCTTCTTCGAGCAGCGAATTTCCGATATTTTCGCCGAGCGATTTTAAAAATGTAAATGCCATGCCGCCGCCGATTATCAGCTTATCCACGCGCGGAAGCAGGTTATGCAGGGCTTGCAGCTTGCCGCTAACCTTACTGCCGCCCACGACCGCTACGAACGGGCGCGCGGGGTGTTTGATGAGATTTTGAGCGAAATTTATCTCTTTTTGTAGCAAAAATCCCGCCGCCTTGTGCTTCTCGTCGTAAAATTTAGTAATCGCCTCGACTGAACTGTGCGCTCTGTGGCAGACGCCAAACGCATCGTTTATGTAAAATTCTCCAAATTCAGAAAGCTCCTTTGCCAAAGCCTCGTCGTTTTTGGTTTCACCCTTTTCAAAGCGTAAATTTTCAAGAAGTAAAATTTCGCCCGGTTTTAGCGCGGCGACTTTGGCTTTGGCGTCCGCGCCGACGACGTCCTCGGCAAATATCACGTCTCTATCAAGCAACCTTGAAAGCCTCTTTGCCACACCTCGCAGCGAAAATTTCTCCTCAAAGCCGTTTTTAGGGCGTCCTAGGTGGCTAGCCAAAACCACGCTGCAACCGTTATCTAGGCAGTAGCGGATAGTTGGTATCGCCGAGCGGATACGGCGGTCGTCGGTGATGTTTAAAAACTCGTCCATCGGCACGTTAAAATCGCACCTAACAAATACCTTCGCGCCGTTAAGTTCAAGGTCGTTGATCGATAAAATTTCACTCATTTTTCACCCTTTAAATTTACTTCGTAGCCACGATCTTAGCTAGGTCCACAAGCCTTGTCGAGTAGCCCCACTCATTGTCGTACCACGCAAAGACCTTCACCATATCATCAGCGATGACCTGCGTCGTGTCGCTGGCTACGATGCTGCTGTATGCGCTCGTACAAAAGTCACTGCTTACTCTATAATCGTCATCGACGAATAAAATTCCCTTTAAATTTGACTCAGCAGCCGCTCTAAACGCCTCATTTATCTCCTCTTTGCTAGCCGGTCTTTTTAAAACCGCCGTTAGATCGACCATAGAGACGTTAGCGACCGGTACACGCACGCTTTGTCCGTGCATCTTGCCGTTTAGTTCGGGAAGTACTTTAGCGATCGCTTTTGCAGCTCCGGTGGTCGTAGGCCCGATATTTAGAGCTGCAGCGCGCGAGCGGCGGAAGTCTTTGGCCTTCACGTCTACTAGGCTCTGTCCGTTGGTGTAGGCATGGATCGTAGTCATGAGCCCTTTTACGATGCCGAATTTATCGTTTAGCACCTTTGCGACAGGCGCTAGGCCGTTTGTGGTGCAGCTTGCGTTTGAAACGATCGCTTCGCCTGCGTATTTATCGTCGTTTACGCCCACTACAAACGTCGCCGTGTCATCTTTTGCAGGAGCGCTCATGACGACTTTTTTGATGCCGCGAGCTAGATACGGTTCGCATTTTTCAGTGGTCAAAAACTTGCCAGTACACTCCAAAACCACGTCCACGCCGTAGTCTGCGTAGCTAAGCTCGTTTAGATCTCTTGTTGAAAAAACTCTTATCTTTTTGCCGTTTACTTCTATAAAATCGTCGCTTATCACCTTAACGTCTTGCTTAAATTCGCCGTGCACGCTGTCGTATTTGAGCAGATAGCGCGTCATGTCGCGCGTCGCCGTGTCGTTGATAGCGACAAGCTCAACGTCGTTTCGCTCTAAAATAATACGAGCAGCGCACCTGCCGATACGCCCGAAGCCGTTTATTGCTACTTTAACTGACATCTTAGCTCCTTTTGATATAATTACGCCTAATTCTACAAAAAAGAATTTTAAAACAAATATAAACAAGGCACTTTAATAGATGAAGTTAGCACTTTTTGGCGGGAGCTTTGATCCGGTTCATTTAGGACACGATAGCATTGTGAAAATGGCACTAAGTGGCCTAGATATCGACAAGCTCATCATCATGCCAACTTTTATAAGCCCCTTTAAGAGCGAATTTTCAGCTCCGCCAGAGCTTCGCCTAAAGTGGATAAGAGAAATTTGGGGCGACCTAGAGAAGGTCGAGATTTCTGACTATGAGATAAATTTAGCTCGCCCAGTGCCTACCATAGAGACGGTTAAGTATTTGTATGAGAAATTCAAGATAGAAAAATTTTATCTCATAATAGGCGCTGACCACCTAGCCACACTTGATAAATGGCACGGGTACGAGGAGCTAAAAAGCTTAGTGCAGTTTGTGATCGCCAAGCGCAATCACATAGAAATTCCACAAAATTTACAAAAAATGGACGTGCACGTGGATGTTAGCTCGTCACAGATCAGGCACCAAAAGGGGCTTGATGAGCTACCTAGCGAGATAAAAGATGAAGTTATAAATTTTTACCAAGGATTAAAAATGCAAGAGAGATCGATGCAAGAGCGCACCGAAAGTATAGTTAAGGTTTTAGACGCAAAAAAGGCTGAAGAGATACAAGTGTTTGATATGAGTGAAGATGATTATTTCGTAAAAGCCGTAGTTATCGCTACAACGCTTGGCGAGAGACACGCTTACTCGCTGAGCGAGGATCTAAAAGAGGAGCTTAAACCTCTTGGAGAAAAATTTATAGGCACTGAGAGCTCGCCTGATTGGATCGTGATGGACCTTGGCGACATCTTAGTACATCTTTTAAGCCCGGCATACAGAGCAAAATACAACATCGAAGAGTTTTTACAAAAGCTAAAAACTAGCAAAGAGTCTTAACAAAAAGAAGCGAAGAGCAAATAAGCCATAAAAATATAAAAAATGCTAGCAAAAATGGCTTTTTGCCCGTCGCTTTAAATATACTCCTATCTATCCCAAATCCCAAAGCACACATCGCAACACAAAGGCAGATGCTAGCTGCTAGCTTTAAAATTTGCACCAAATTTTCAGGGAAAAATGGCAAAGACCTAACGCAGATCGCCACTAAGAAAAATAGCGCAAACCATGGTATGCTCTTTAGCTTTGAGCCACCACTATTTTGGCTTAAATTTAAGAAATTTAGCAAAAACAAAAATGGTACTAGCATGATGACACGAAGCATTTTTATGATGACGGCGGTGCTGCTTGCTGTGCTATCAAATGCTGCTGAGGCTGCGACTACATGGGCTACCTCATGAAGTGAGCCACCGATAAAAAAGCCGGTTTGGTGTGGCGTGAGAGCTAGAAATTTAGCGATAAATGGATAGATAAACATACCAATCGTCCCAAAGAGCACCACCGTGCAAATGGCGATAGCAAGCTTGTTTGCGTCTGCTTTTATCTCATTTTGAGTAGCCATAACAGCAGCTGCGCCGCATATGCTTGCCCCTGAGCCAATGAGCACGGCACTATCTTTGCTAAGCCCCAAAGCCTTAGCGGTAAAAAGTGCAAAACAAAAGGTCGCAAAGACCATAAAAGCTGCATATATCACGCCAAGAGTGCCGACACTTGCGATCTCGCTAAGGCTTATGTTAAAGCCAAAAAGTATGATGCCTAGCCTTAAAATTTGCTTCCCAGCGATCGCTACGACGCCACTAGATTTTAAAATTTGTGTCTGTTTGGTGAAAAGATTTGCAAAAATGGCGCCTAAAATGATAGAGATAATGAGCGGGCTGGTGTGAAATTTAGCTAAAATCGTGTTTGAGAGCGCAAAAGAAACGCCGCAAATCAGCGCTAAAACAAGCACAGCAAGAAATTTATGAGACATATTTTAACCTTAATATATTTTTTAAAAATGCAATTAGCACGTTTGGGTATAATTAGACGAATTTTATAATGCAAATTTAAAATAAAGATAAAGGGATAGGCCTATGATCATCCTTGGCGAAAAATATACTTTCACCAAACTCGAGCTAGAAAAGCTTAGAAAGAAATTTGGTCAAGTAAATTTTTTATCCCATGAAAATAGCGACGCAAAAGCCTTGCGAAGTGCACTAGAAAATCTTATAAAATCAGGTAATCAAAGGCTGATCGTACTAAATACCGCAAAGCCGGTTGATGGCAAACTGGTGAGATTTCTCACGCTTTTGCAGTTTAAAACGAAGTATAAAAAAATAAAATTTCTAAACGTAGAGAATTTTTTAGAAATTTATCTACACAAATGTTATATCCCAGAAAATGGCGAAAACCTTAATTTTTTAGATGAAATAAGGCCTTATGGTGCTTTTGATTACGCACTCAAGCGAATGATCGATTATGCAAGCTGCTTAATACTTTTTATCTTACTTTTTGGTCTAAAATTTTATGTAAAGAGAAAGATAGACAAGCAATCACCTGGAAGCCTTTACTTTTTACAAAGTAGGGTTGGGCTGGACAACAAGGAATTTGAGTGCATAAAATTTCGCTCGATGATGGAAGATGCCGAGAAAGATGGGGCAAAATTTGCTAGCGAAAATGATGAGAGAGTATTTGAGTTTGGCGAATTTATGCGAAAAACTCGTATAGACGAGGTGCCACAGTGCATAAATGTCTTTCGAGGGCAAATGCATCTAATAGGGCCAAGACCTGAGCGAAGGCACTGGATAAATTTCTTTGAAAAAGAGATCCCTTACTACAATGAACGCCACATCGTCCGCCCAGGGATTACCGGCTGGGCACAGGTAAACTACCCTTATGGCTCGAATACACACGACGCCAAACAAAAACTAATGTATGATCTTTACTACATCAAACACTGGTCGCTTTGGCTGGAGATAAAGATCATAGTAAAAACCATTGCGATTGTATTTGAGAAAAAAGGTATTTAAATTCTCAAGAGAATCATGAGTTTGAGATATTTTTAAATAAACCTTTTTTCAAATTTAATTTTGTTGCATTTAGTCAGAATAAATACAAATTCTACATCCTATCTTTAGCTGTAATTCCCATTATATTAAATGCTGTTTTTATCGAGATAGCGACAACTGCAAATATTTTTAGTAAGCTATCTTCGTTTTCATTTCCAACCACACGGTTTTCGTTATAAAATTTATGAAAACTAGCAGCTAGTGACTTCAGATAATCTGGGATCTTTTGAAGCTGCCTTGAGATAAAAGCGTCCCCTAAAATTTCAGGTAAGACTAGTGCCTCAAAAAGTAAATTTTTCGCATTTTCATCTAGACATTCAAAGTCAGCATTGATTATATCTTGAACATTTTTCCCAGCCTTTGCAAAGACTTGATTTATCCTAGCATGAGCATAGTTTATATAAAAGATAGGATTTGAGCTATCCTCTTTTTTAAGCTCATCTACGTCAAATTCCAAACTACTCGTATTTGCCTTGCTTATAAAGATAAATCTAAGTGCCTCAGCACCGATCTCGCTTGCGATATCGCTCATTAGCACGGCATTACCAGCGCGCTTGCTCATCTTGTATGGCTTGCCATCTTTTAGCAGGCTAACCATCTGCATAAGTATCACTTCAAGCTTGCTTTCATCGTATCCAAGGAAATTTATCGCAGCCTTTAGCCTTGCGATATATCCATGGTGGTCTGCACCCCAAATATTTATGTAGTGGTCGAAATTTTTCTCAAATTTAGCGTTATGATAGATGATATCGCCAGCTAAATATGTCGGTCTACCATCATTTCTAATCACAACCCTATCGTTATCATCGCCAAGCGTGGTTGAAGCGATATAAGTAGCGCCCTCTTTTTCGTACATTTGATTTGAACGTTTTAGCTTGTTTATAGTTGGCTCTAGGCCGTCATAAAGAGCCTTTTCACTAGCCCAGCTCTCTATAAATATCCCAACGTCCGCCAAATCTTTTTTGATGATATCAAGTACTATATCCTTGCCAAACTCGGCAAGCTCGAGGTTTCTACTCTCATCATAAAAAATTTCCTTGCCAAATTTCTCATTTGCAAGCTTAGCAATATCTAAAATATAATCGCCTCGGTAGTATTTCTCTGGATAGACGACGCTTTCGTTAAAAAGCTGTTCTTTTGCCGCAAGCGATATCGAAGTGCCAAGTAGGTCAATTTGATTACCAGCGTCGTTTATGTAGTATTCTGTTGAGATAGCGTAGCCAAGTCTTTTGCCAAGTCTTGCCAAAGTATCGCCATAAACTGCGCCTCTAACGTGTCCGATGTGAAGCGGTCCAGTTGGATTTGCGCTAATGTATTCTATTAAATAGCTATCTTTTTTCACATCTTCTTTTGCAAAATTTTCGCTATCTAGCAAAATTTGCTTCGAAATTTCATCTAAAAACTCGCTTTTTAGTTTGAAATTTAAATATCCATTTACCGCACTAGCTTCAACTATTTTGCTATCACTAAATTTATCAGCAAACTCGCTAGCTATCATGGCTGGTGACTTTTTTAACTCCTTTGCTAGGCTAAAAAGTGGCGTTGCATAGTGGGCTAAATTTTTATCCTTTGGCTTTTCAAGCACAAATTCACGCTCTAAAACCTTTGAAATTTCAGCTTTTATTTTATTTTTCAACTCTAAAACCTATGCGTTTTTAGTTGTTTCTTCTATTTTTTGACTATTGGCATTCTCTTCTTTATGCTCGACTTTCTCACTTTTTTCAGGTGTTGTATCTTCCATCTCAGCCTTAAAAGTCTTTATGCCTTTGCCTAGTCCTTTTGCAAGTTCTGGGATCTTCTTTGCTCCAAAAAGTAAAACAATAATCGCTAAAACAACTAGCCAGTGACCAATACTAAAAGAACCCATTTTTTCTCCTCAATAAATTTTTCAAAATGTTATCATAAATTCCTGAATTTCTAGCAATCTATCCACTCATCAATAACGCGTCTTAGATCTATTTTCGTGCTTTTTAACCTCATCGCTCTAAGAATTGATTTTAGGCCTTTATAACTCTTTTCAATGTCATCATTTACCAAAAAATAATCATATTCTAAGATGTGCTCCATCTCGCCAACTGCGTTCATTAGGCGATTTTCTATCGTTTCGTCGCTATCAGTTCCGCGGTTTTTCAAGCGTTTTTTAAGCTCTTTTTTATTTGCAGTTGTGATAAAAACTGAAGTTATGTAGCTTCTAAATTTTTCAAGTGCGATGTGAAAGCCTTGTACGTCGATATCAAATATAACTATCTTCCCAGCCTCAAGTGCTGCCAAAACAGGCTTTAGACTCGTTCCATAATAGTTTTTATGCACCTGCGCCCATTCTAAAAATTCGCCCTTTTCTATGCCGCTTTTAAACTCATCTTCTTTTATAAAATAATAATCCACTCCATCGACTTCACCTTCTCTTTTTGCCCTTGTCGTGCTTGAAATAGAAAAATAAAGATCCTTCTCTTCCTTTAAAATACGGCCCAAAAGCGTACTTTTCCCACTTCCACTAGGTCCAGAAACTACTAAAATTTGTCCTTGCAACTACTTTTCCTCAAAACTTATATTTATCTTTATATTCATATCTTTTAGCACATCTCTTAGCGAGCTTTCATTTAACGACTCATGAACGTGTTTTGTGATCTTTTTGGTTAGCTCTTCTTTATAGTCAGCATCGATTTTTATTTCATCGCATGAGCTAGTTTGTGGTGCATTATTTAATCCAAATGCTGCTTGCATCGTATTTTCATCTATTTCTTCAATAGACGCTACATCAAAATTTGGGCTACCCAACGTCTCTTCTTTAAAATTTTCTTCCTCAAACACCTCATCTACCATACCTAGATCTTCTTGAGCAAGGACTTCTTCAGAAATTTCTCCATGATCTTCTTTAGTTGGCTCTTTTTCAAGGTCTATATCTTCGCCCAAAGAAATGTCCTTTGCTTCTTTGGTATATTCTTCATCTCTATCTTCCTCTAAATTTTGACTAGCTTCATCTATCAAATTTACCTCACTGCTTTCAGGCTCAAAATTTTCATCATTACCAAAATCAGTCTCTAGCTCATCAAAATTTTCGCTATCTTCGCTAGATTCTTCGTTTAGCTCTTTATCCAAAGACTCGATCTCGCTGAGCTCTTTTTTACTTTGGCTTATATCATCTACAAAATCTTCATTAAGCTCGGCAGTTTCTAAATTTTGAGAATTTTGCTCGACCATTTTATCGAGCTCGTTTTTAGCCTCTTCATCTGCCAAGTCGCTCTCACCCATATCATCTATCTCATCTACAAGCGAACTAAGCTCATCAAAGTCATCGCTATGCTCTTCTTTTGTCACAGGCGGCTCATTGTTTTGCTCTAAGGATTTATCCAGATCTTCTGAATCAGCCATATATTTGCTAGCTATGTCATTTATCATATCATCATCTATGAGTTCAGTGTCTGTTTCATCAAAACTGATATCTTTATCCTTTAAATCCTCGGTCTCTAGTTCACTTAGCTCCTCTTTTAAAAACTCATCATCTAAAGCCTCATTATCAAATTTATCTGCCTCATCATCTTCTTTTGCTAAATTTTCAAGTCCCATATCAATTTCTGGAAGCTCAAAATTTTCTAAATCATCAAAGTTTTTATTGCTTTCGTCAAAGTCATTAAAATTTGCAGACTCATCTAGTCCAAGCTCAAGTTCTTTATCATTGTCAGTATCTCTGTTTTGTTCAAATAAACTAATAAATTCTGTTGGTAAAAAGGGCTTTTCAAGCATAACATCAGCAAAATCAGGCTTTTCACCGCCTCTAGGTGCTAGATACATTATCTTTTGATTTAAATTAACATCGCTGCTATCCATATCACTATCGATGATAATATAATCAAATTGATCGCCAACACTATTAACATCGTCAAATTCGCTATATTCTATGCCTAGCTTATTTAAACTTAACGTTATAAGGCGAGAAACTGCTGGGTTTTTGTTTACAAGTGCAACTTTCATGATCCCTCCTTGAAGAGCTTGAGGCTGTATTCTATGATAAATTTCATTGCTATTTACTTAAAAAAATAGTGCTGGCATATCGTTTAAAATCTGCACCATCATATCAGTTATGATTTTTATAATGCCGGCTAAAATAGCTATCAAAACCGAAAAGCCAATGCTCACTTTAATAGGATAGCCAACAACCAATAGGTTAAATTGTGGCATGGTTTTCATAAGCATGCCAAAAATAGCATCTGAAAGTATAGAAAGCGCGATAATAGGAAAAGCCAGAACAAATCCAAACATAAAAAGATTGCCAAAAAGCTTTAGGGCGTAGCTCATCACACCGCTTCTTGGATAAAAATCCCCAAGCGGTATAGCAGAAAGAGAAGTGGAATAAAACTGCAATATTAAATGGTGCCCATCAAGCATCAAAAATGCAAGAAGTGCGATGAAATTTAGAATATTTGCAATTACTGGCGAATTTGTACCAGTTTGCGGATCAAGCACTGAAGCCATCGAAAAACCCATAATCATCGAGATTTGCTCGCCAGCCATTTGAAGTATGGCAAAAACGATATTTAGCAAAAGTCCAGCACAAAGTCCAAGCATAGCCTCAGTTAAAATTTCCATAATCAAAAAATTTATAGCATGCTCATGAGCATGTGAGAGCGGAAAAAGCACGACACAAAGGGCGAAAACTAGCAAAGTTTTTACACTAAGTGGGATTTGATTGTGAGAAAAAAATGGAAAAAATACGATAAGCCCACTAAGACGTGCAAAAAGGAGCATGAAAGTTATGACTTTATCTGCTCCAAAAAACTCGACTAGTTCCATTATTTTATATTAACGCCTCGTCCATCTCAGCTGGAATTTCAAGCCCCATGATCTTTAAAACACTAGGAGCGATGTTGTTTAGACCGCCATTTTTTACCTTTTTTACGCCATCAGCCATCACAAAACAAAAGACATCATAAGTTGTGTGGTTTGTCAGTAGCTCACCACTGCTATCGCGCATCTCTTCGCAGTTTCCGTGATCACTCGTGATGATCATCGCATAGTTTTTCTCTTTTGCTTTAGTGTAAATTTCTCCAAGAGCCGTATCCACTGCTTCAACTGCTTTTATAGCTGCATCATAGTTGCCAGTGTGGCCCACCATATCGCCATTTGCAAAATTTACTACGATGAAGTCTTGTTCATAATCCATACCTTTTAGCACAGCTTTGCAAACCTCTGCAGCGCTCATCTCTGGCTTTTCATCGTAGGTTTTGACCTTTGGACTAGGGATGAGCACCCTAGTTTCGTTACTAGCTAGCTCCTCGACGCCGCCATTAAAGAAAAATGTTACATGGGCATATTTTTCAGTCTCAGCCGTGTGAAGCTGCCTTAGTCCAGCCGCTGCTATGACCTCGCTTAAAGTGTTTTTTATCTTTTCATTTTTAAATAGTACTTCAAATTTAAAATTTGCGTCGTATTCGGTCATGGTGATTAAATTTTTGATAGCAAAAGGTCGCTCAAACTCGCTAAATTTCTCACCTCCTAGCGCCTCACATATCTCTCTTGCTCTATCATTTCTAAAATTTATAACAATCACTCCATCATCTTCACCTATGCCTTTAAAACCATTAAAGCTTGCAGGCTTTACAAACTCGTCAGTCACACCCTCATCATAGCTTTTTTGTAGATACTCACTTGGCGTTAAAGCGCTTAAATTTGCTCCATTTACTAAACTCTCATAGGCTTCTTTTATGCGCTCCCAGCGCTTATCTCTATCCATTGCGTAAAATCTTCCACAAACGGTCGCTACCTTAAATTTAGCCTCCAAGCTTTTTATAAAATTTACGCCACTATTTGGACTGACGTCACGTCCGTCTGTGATAGCGTGGGCAAAAACCTCGCAGCCATTTTTACTGGCAAGCTCACACATCCCATCAAAATGCTCCATATGAGAGTGCACACCGCCGTCGCTATAAAGCCCTATAACGTGGACTCTTTTGCACTTTTTAAAAAGAGCTTTTAATGCTTCATCTTCTGCTATCGAGCCGTCAACAAAGCTGCGTGAAATTTTGACTAAATTTTGATATAAAACTCGTCCGCTTCCTATGCACATATGCCCTACTTCGCTGTTTCCCATCTGTCCTTCAGGTAGCCCAACAGCATTTCCGGAAGTTTTTATGAGCGAGTTTGGAATTTCAGTAAAAAATCTATCATAGTTTGGTTTTTTGGCAGCATTAAATGCGTTAAATTCGCTGTTTTTGTTAAATCCAATGCCATCAGTTATTATCAGTATAGTTTTTTGACTCATTTTGAAAATTTATCCTTAAATTTAGATAATTTTTAAGGCCATTATACTAAAATTGCTTTTTTTTAAAATAAAGGCTCTCATGTTTTACTATATCTATGAAATTTTAAATTTTAATATCTTTCAATACATCACCGTCCGTGCTGGTATCGCTTTTTTCATCGCTTTTGCACTCACAACTTATTTGATGCCCAAATTTATCACTTGGGCAAAGGCAAAAAACGCCGCCCAACCTATCTATGAGCTTGCCCCGCAAACTCACCAAAAAAAGGCCAAAACACCGACCATGGGCGGACTTGTTTTTGTCTTTACAGCTGTGATCGCCACGATAATTTGCGCAAGGCTTGATAACGTATTTGTCTTAACATCGCTCTTTTGCCTAGTTTGCTTTACACTGCTTGGCTACAAGGACGATTACAGTAAAATTTTAGGAGCAAAAAATCACGCCGGCCTAAGCCCAAAAGCAAAGCTATTTTTTCAGTTTTTAATAGCCTTTGTAATTTCTGTTTTTTTATATGCAAGTCACGAACTTAGCACCGAGTTTTATCTACCTTTTTTTAAGCAACCTATTTTAGATTTAAAAATTTTTGCCATTTTCTTTTGGACACTGGTCATAGTCGCTGCTTCAAATTCAGTAAATTTAACAGACGGGCTTGACGGGCTAGCTACTGTGCCATCGATATTTTCACTTTTAACACTTGGCGTTTTTGCTTATATCTGCGGACACGCTGTCTTTAGCTCATATTTACTCTTGCCAAAGATCATAGGTGTTGGTGAAAGCGTTGTTGTCTCTTCAGCCCTAATTGGCTCATTAATGGGCTTTTTATGGTTTAACTGCCATCCAGCCGAAGTCTTTATGGGCGATAGCGGTAGCTTAAGCGTTGGAGCATATATCGGTTTTATGGGCGTTGCGACAAAAAATGAAATCTTACTCATCATCATCGGCCTCATATTTGTGGTTGAAACTCTAAGCGTTATCTTACAAGTGGGCAGCTTTAAAATTTTCAAACGTAGAATTTTTCTCATGGCGCCTATACATCACCATTTTGAGATAAAAGGCTGGGCGGAAAATAAGATCATCGTTCGCTTCTGGATCATCGCGCTTTTAGCAAACCTAATCGCACTAACTGCGCTAAAGATCAGATAAGGAAAGTCATGAGAAAATCGCTATTTGGCTACGGTGGCACGATAAAGGCGATCGCTAAAAATTTTATAAAAGATGGATTTTGGGATATCTATGATGATAAATTTAGTGAAATTTCAAAAGATGAGTTTGGCAACACCCTTTTGCCAGTTAGCGAATTTGATCCAGCAAAAAGCGGACTAGAGATACCAAGTCCTGGTATCCCGCCTCATCACGAGCTTATTAAAAAAGCTAGAAATTTGGTAAGCGAGTATGACTATTTTTATGAAATTTATAAAGAAAAT
Organism: Campylobacter concisus; assembly: GCF_002165775.1. Taxonomy (NCBI): domain Bacteria; kingdom Pseudomonadati; phylum Campylobacterota; class Epsilonproteobacteria; order Campylobacterales; family Campylobacteraceae; genus Campylobacter; species Campylobacter concisus. The sequence continues at coordinate 13,330 of NZ_NDYP01000005.1, forward strand.
CTGCCATTTAACATCTGGATAAGCGGCACAAACGGCAAGACTACGACAACCAAGATGACCCAGCACCTACTAGAGAGCAAGGGCTCAGTCATGGGCGGTAATGTTGGTATCGCACTAGCAAATTTAGACTCAAACGCTAAAATTTGGATACTTGAGACTAGCTCATTTACACTTCACTACACAAATCACGCTACACCTGGTATCTACGTGCTTTTGCCGATCACTCCAGACCATCTAAGCTGGCATGGCGATATGAGCGAATACGAAAAGGCTAAGCTAAAGCCGCTTGCTAGCATGAGCGAAAGTAGCGTGGCGATAGTGCCAGAAATTTACGCCAGCACACCAACAAAGGCAAAAGTGATCGCTTACAAAGACGAGAGCGATCTAGCTAAATTTTGTGGTGTAAGCGTAGATGATATAAATTTTAAAACGCCATTTTTGCTTGATGCGCTGCTAGCACTCGCGGTGGAGAAAATTTTATTTGACCGCTGCGATGTCGCACTTTTAAATACCTTCGTCATCGAGGCAAACAAGCTTGAAGAATTTAGCGACGCAAATGGCAGAATCTGGGTCAATGACACAAAAGCGACCAACATAGACGCGAGCATACAGGCCGTTAAACGCTACAAAGATCATTTCATACATCTAATACTTGGTGGCGATGATAAGGGTGTTGATATGACGCCACTTTTTGAAGGCTTAAAGAGCTTAAGAGTAAAAATTTACGCCATTGGCTCAAATAGTGATAAGCTCTTGAAATTAGCGGCTAAATTTGGCATACCAGCTTTGAAATGCGATTTTTTGCAAAATGCTGTCAATGAGATAAATAAAGAGCTAAAGACCAGCGAGATAGCACTTCTTAGCCCGGCAGCTGCGAGCCTTGATCAGTTTAAGAGCTATGCCGAGCGAGGCGATAAATTTAAAGAGTTTATAAAGGCGCTTTAAATTTACAAGCCCTTTTAAGTAGCCTTGTCAAAAATAAAAACATGTAAATTTATGTTTTTGACACAAATTTTTACTATAAAGTTTTATTGTTGAATACTTTTTAAGTTTGTGCTAATATTTAGCAAAAATTTCCAAGGAAGTTTAATGCCTCTAACGCCCAGAAATGATGTAAATTTTAAAAGAAATTTAATAGATATCATAAAATTTTCATATGACAATGACATAAGTAGGCCATTTATATCTAACAACAAACTACTCATTGGATATGGCTTTAGTATAAAAGATGATATAGAACTTATTTGTACTCAAATTTATAAAAATAACAAAGATAAAGTCATAAAAGATATCAAGCGAGCTATTGCTAACACCACGAGTAAGACTACCATAGAAAAGATAGATACAGATGAACTTTTTAAAAAGATAAATGACGCCGCAAAAGAGGCTTATGCAAAGTCTGGAAGTACCGATACTTTGCCTGAGTTTGAATTTAGCTCGGAAGATCAGCTAAATGCCATCTTGGAGCAAAAGCTTACGCCGCTAATCCAAGAGATAAATCAAAAATTAAACAACTCTCCGCTTAAAAATTTACAAGCCGTTTCGCTCACTTCAGATAAAAATAGCCAAATTTCAAGAGAGCATGTCGCGCTTTTAGCACTTCTTTATATCAGCAAGAAAAGTAATATTGATCCATCCCTAGCAAGCCATATCAAAAGCAAAAATCGTTTTAAGGCCTGGTTTTGGCTAGCATATGAGAGCTTTAGTGATGAAGTAAGCAATAAAATATCTCTTTTGCGAGAAAAAATTTCAAATCAGTTTGGGCTTTATGAAAGTGATGAACAAAATGTTAATTTTGCCGAGTGCATAGATGTTTTTAGTCATTTAAATATATCCAAAGCAAAATATAAATTAAAAAATCAAAACAATAAAGAAATCATCCAAAACGTCACTCATTTAGAATTTATGAAGCTTCAAGAAAATGGATCAAATTTAAACGCATCAGATGCATTAAAATGTGAGGCTTTATTTCAGCCATTTGTTACAAAGATAAATTCTTTATTAAGCACTCAAAGTACAAAGACCTTTAGCCTTGAAAACATATACTGCGTAAATTTAATCAGCTCAAATGCTTCAAATACTTCAAGAATAAATAAGCTCCTAAGGCAAAGAGAGGAGGAATTTTACAAACAAGAAAATATACTCTTGCTATGCCCAAGAAAGATGACAACTCCTATTAGAGTCTTTCAACCTAAAAAGAGCGAATTTACCGTTGTGCTAGCTTGTCAAACTCCATTTGATTGCAGTGAGCTAAACCCAAAAGAGCTAAATTCTAGTAGACCAAACTATGGCAAGGTAAATTTATGCGAGCTAATACTTACTGACTTTAAATTTGACTCTTACGAAGATAGTAAAAATGAAGAGATAAAATTTAAAAATGTAAAGAGCAAAGATACGGTAATACTCTATCAAGAAAACAAAAATGAAGAAGATAAGATAAATGGTGCTACCTTTACTAGCATAAAGCAAAATAGCGATGATATAGAGTATAAGCTAGAAGATAGCGTTATAAGTATGAAGTACTTTGAAGACCCCTCATCTAACAACAAACACCTAAATTTCTCTTTATTAAATTTCGCCAAAGAGAATAACTTTACCCTAAGAGATGATAAAGACTCAGCTATGTTTGATATAAAGCTTCGTCTAGCTCATGGCAACAATATAGTACCTACATCAGCATCAAGTTCAGGTCTTACTCTTACAATAAACAATCTCATCATTGAAAACGAAGATGGTAAGGCAAGTGAAGATATAGATAAGATATATCTTCATCACTGCTTTGATAAAAGTATATATGAGAGTATATCTTTAATAAAAAATGAAGACTCAGGTATCAAAAACTCATATACAGCTACATTTAATATCCCAATAGATAAAGAGAATAAAGGAGATACTAAATTTATACTTTATTCAAGTGATCTAAGTAAAGTTTATAGCACTAAAGATATTCATGCTCACTCTGATACAGCTGTAATATCTTTAGGATATCAAGATAAGAGTAGTTCTAACTTTTGCTATAGCAATAAGGTCTCGTTAAGAGATATAACAGATCATATAACAAATGTAATCTCTGATAGTGAGTATCCATTTAAGACAAATGAGCCAATATGCTTAAAGGCTATATATAAACAAGAAAAAGGTAGTAAGAGATATAAAGAGATACTTTGGGGATATAAGGTCATAAAAAGTAAAGAGTATGATGAGCTATCCAAATCAAATCCAAAAGATGTAGTAGCCTTAAAAGATCAAAAGGGTAAAGAGATAACATTTAAAATTTCAGATGTTATACAAAAAGATGATCTAGATAAGCTAAAGCAAGGTGGTCATACTATAGTATTTTTCGCATATCTTGAAGGTGATAAGGATAAATTTAAGTTTTATACAAGATATGGCAAAAATCATATAAGAATAGATATAAAGATACCTTTATATATTAAATTTAAAGATGATAAGCTAGTTATATATGAGTTTGAGCATGCTATAAAAGAGAAGAGCTTTGATGCTAAATTAAAGCTTAGTGATAATAAAGACGATGCTTTAATAAAAAATGATAATTACTTATATATAAATAAAAATATCTCATCAAATGAGATAAATATCTATGAAGACGACAAGCTAAGCAAAGAGCTAAAAAGTGATGAGAATACAAATAAGAGCTATCAAATTTATGCAAAAGAAGAGAGCTCTAGTAATAATCAGTCTAATGCAGATAAAGATGATAAGCTTGGTATAAATTTATTAAGTAAAGAGAATATGGATAAATTTATTAACTCTTTTAATGAATCAAAGAGTTTAACTAGAGTAAATAAAGGTATGTGGGAAGATGGAGATGAGGGGGTTGGGGTAATAAAGATAAAAAAAGAAGAGCTGCCTTGGATAGCTGTCGCAAGAGAAGAAGTAGGAGTAAAAGAAATAACAGGCAAAGACCACAACCCTAAAATCATAGAATACCACTCGTTTACTTCAGGAAATTTCAAAGACGATGAAACACCTTGGTGCTCCAGTTTTGTAAACTGGGTAATGTCCCAGGTTGGTATAAAAGGAACCAATAGTGCTGGTGCATACTCCTGGAAAAATTGGGGGAAAAAATTGGACAAGCCCGCATATGGTAGTTTAGCAGTTGTTGTTAATAAAAATGGAACAGGACATGTTGGGTTTGTTGTTGCTGTAACAAAAAATAATAATCTTGTAATATTAGGAGGTAACCAAAAAGATGAAGTAAGATATTCTATATATAAAAACAAAAATTTTACATTTGTATATCCGGAAAATTTTACACCCAATTACAGTCTACCTACCATAGAAAATGGCAATATTGACAATATAAAGGAAACTAGATGAAAAAAATTTTATTTATATTTTTTATAGTATTTTTTTGTAGTGGTTCGTTTGCACAAGTCTTTACATACAAAACAGATACCATAAGTATAAATTTAAGTACAAAGCAGATAGCAAAAGATAAGATCAAATTTAGTCTAACCTATGAAAATAACGTATATAAAGATATTGTAAAAATATCTGGAGTAGCCAGGAATAAAAATATAGATCTTGACCCAGAGACAGATGATGACGAATATGGCGAGAAACTAGCCTACTTTGCAGATGAATACATATATGAAGGCAATGGATGCTACCTAGCACTACGAATAGATGCCGATGAAAACAAAAGAGCTATAGTAAATTTTGAAGAGTGTGAGACATTAAACAAAAAGGAATGGGTACCAAAAAATATGCTTATATCAAAAGAGTATTTTAAAGAATTGAAGCGATCAAAATAAATTTAAAAAGATATAAAGTATAGTGGTTTTTAGATTTTCTTTTATTTGCTTATTTTTCTACTTTTTTTCAAAGCTGAATAAATAGGATATTACTATGAAAATGAAAAATTTTTAATAGCTATTGTGATGTTTTGACTGTCACCAATGATCCAAACAATAAATTTAAAAGGCGTAAAGACTTAGCAGATCCTATTGAGATATTAAAAGAGGGGTATAAAAATACTTTTGGGGAAATATTATGAGGATAATCTTTAAAATAATCTTAGCTTTACTTTTAGCTGTAAATTTATCATTTGCAACAGATGATTATTACGATAGTTTGGAGAAAAAGACGATACCTAAGAAATTTTTAAATAAAGACTGCCGTAAATTAGTAAAGAAAATATTTTGCGAAAGTAAAAATACTTATGTATCAGACACAATAACTAATATGTGGAAGGAACCTATTTTAATGATATTTTTCCCGCCTAAGCCAGAGTTAAAAGATATAGAGCGTATGAAGAACATAAGATATATAGCCTATGATACAAAAAAATATTCTTATGATTTTGATTTTAAATGGATAAATAAAAATACTCTTTTGGTTCAACTATTTGATACAAGCCCTGAAAATATCTGTGAGCTATGGCTATATGAAGAAAGGAATGGTAGCGTAGATGTTTATAAATTTACATCAAGATATTTACCTGATTAATAAATTTATATAAGGATATAAATGAAATTTAAAAACATACTATTATTAAGCTTTCTAATGAGCTTAAATTTATATGCTTTTGAACCTATGATGCCGAGCGAGTCTACCAATAAAGCATCTTATGGAGGATTTTTACAGGTTAATATTCTTATATCATGTGGTGAAAACTATAATAATGGCAATTCAATTACTCCTAGCTTTAAATGCTATGACAATAGTGGCAAGTATAAATTTAAAAAGTACTCTTTAGAAGATTTAATATGCCAGTCAGACTATAACTCTTTTAGAGATAACTACTTTGCTAATCTTTATAATCTAATCGTAAAAGAAAAACCAAATTTAAAGGTTCAAGCTGAAAAGATAAATAGGGATAGAATAAAAAACAGTAAGAAAAAGTGCATAGCACGTAGTTATAAAAAATTTGAGGTAAATTGCAACGATACTGATGTTATGTCAAATACTATTCACTGCATAAAATCACACTATAGAAGCTCTACAGCTAAACTAGCACTTATGCTTTACGAGGACGATAAAGAGCTTTTTAAAAGAATTTACGGCGAAGACTATGAGAAATTTAAAGAGGTATTTGAAGATACTTTAAAGTATGTGCCGATACTTTACTCAGAAGTAGAGCTAAATGGTATTAAAAATACAGACAAAAATCCTTATGCTGAGTTTTTAAGAAAATATGATGACTATACTGGCAATTATGGTAATTACAAAATCCATGATCTAATTTATATAGTATTAGTCCAATACTCCCTTATAGACAAAAATGGTCATTTAGTTTTACCAGAGAATAGAAAAGAGGAGTAGTGCATAAATTTTCTACAAGTGATTTTAATGAGTTTAAATTTTATCTTAATCATAATTTTCTTTGAAATAGGCATATTCTTACTCTTTCTTTTTCTTAGTACACTATTTAAAAAGATCTCTCAAAAATTTGATACGCTCTTTTTTAAGCTAGTTTTATTTGTCACGCTAAACGTTTGGGTCGGATGTGGTAGCTTTTTATACAATACCTCAAAAGATCTTTTAGATCCTTCTTTTTGGGATCCAGATACTGGAGACTTTCTTTTTTTACCATTTATATCAGTGCTAACATTAATAAATTTAGCCTTAATTGTATTCATTGTTATATTGCATATAATTTACCGCATAATAGAAAAAGATAGATAAAGCATTTAAGATACTTCAGCTAGGAAACAGGATGAAATTTAAAACTATATTATTAGCTAGCTTGACGATAGGCTTAAGTTTATATGCTTACGAGCCTTTAAGCCCAGACGAAGCTATGATAAAATTTGCCTCTGACTTTTCGCAGATAAACGACTATCCACTTGATCCCATAATGGACTATGGCAGCCATACTATTTTACCAAGCTTTGCTTGCTACGATACCAAGGGCAAATATAAATTTAAAAAATACTCTTTAGAAGACTTTATATGCCAGTCAGACTATAATTCTTTTAGAGATAACTATTTTAGCGATCTTTATAATCTAATAGTAAAAGAAAATCCGAATTTAAAAGAAAAGGCTCAAAAGATAGCTAGAGAGAGGATAGCTAAAACCCAAAAGGAGTGCATTAAATACTTAAAAAAAGAGTATGACTATAGCTTTGTAGAGAGCAAGGCTTTATTTGTATCTGAAAGTATAGGTTGTATAAGTGAAAAATATAGAGACTTTGCAGCAAAGCTAACTTTAATGCTTTATAAGGACGATAAAGAGCTATTTAGAAGAATTTACGGCGAAGACTATGAGAAATTTAAAGAGGTTTTTGAAGATACTATCTCTATATCAGACCTAAAATTTGAAGGCATAAGCGCAAAACAAAAAGAAAAAAATTTAAAGCTTTATGAAAATTTTGAAGAAAAATATAAGGACTATGATATTGAGGGCTTTGGGTATAATCATTGCTGGGATGCAAGCTATGTTTTATTAGTCCAATACTCCCTTATAGACAAAAATGGTCATTTGATTTTGCCTGAGAATAGAAAAAATGATGATAAAAACTAGATTTTTATACTTATTGCTACTTTTAGCTATATTTTCTAACGCCCAAAACTTAAGTATAGAAACGTACAGCAAGGACAACAAATGCTCCATAAGTATAAATGATGAAGAGACTTATAGCAGAGAGTGCGAATATGAGCTTGAACCAAATTTAATATTTTATACCAAATTTAATCGAAGTGAAGTGTGGATATTTCAAGACATACAAAACTATTCCGCCTGCAGTGGACATGGGCCTTTGAGAATTTTTGAAAAGAAAGAGGACAATAATGTTAAATTTCAAGGCAAGATAGATTGGTGCGCGAGTATACCATTTTTCGAAGTCACTAATGAAAGCATCTTAATAATAGACAAACCACACAAAAATATACTAACCAACAATGGTGAGCCAAATTTTAAAAGCAGTGGAAAACTATCAGACGAAAGAAAATATAAATTTGAGAATGGAAAGATCAAAAAGATATAGTTTTGCCTTTGTTAAATAGATATAATGCGACTAAAAAATAGCGGATAGATATGGTAAAAAAGATAGTTATTTTTTATTTTATGGTGCTAGCCTTTATGGCGCATAATGCCTACGCAAAAGATATAAATTTAACTGGGCTTTACAAAAATGAGCCTTGTAATATTTCAATAGAAATAACGAAAAATACCAATAAGGCAAAGTATTTTTACAAGATAGTTGATAATAATCAGACAAAATCACAAGGCTATATATCAAGCATAAAAAGCAATGGCGAAGGTGGATTTTATATAAAATTTAAAAAAATTGACGGGATGTATGAAAATGGTAGCATAGTCATACAAAACTACGGAAACTCTATGAACGAGTATAATCATTTTGAAGATTGCGATAGTAAATATTTAAAATTTGATAAATAGGGCTAGCGTGCGTGATTTTGTAATTACTTTTTTTCAAAGCTGAATAAATAGGATATTACTATGAAAATGAAAAATTTTTAATAGCTATTGTGATGTTTTGACTGTCACCAATGATCCAAACAATAAATTTAAAAGGCGTAAAGACTTAGCAGATCCTATTGAGATATTAAAAGAGGGGTATAAAAATACTTTTGGGGAAATATTATGAGGATAATCTTTAAAATAATCTTAGCTTTACTTTTAGCTGTAAATTTATCATTTGCAACAGATGATTATGATTATAACTGGGGAAAAAAGACAATACCTAAAAAGTTTTTGAATAAAGACTGTAAAAAGCTTGCAAAGAAAATTTGGGTTGAAAGTATGGTCACTTACCGCAGAGATACAATATTAAATATGTATAAAGAGCCGATTTTAAATGTTCTTATTTATGAACCTCCTATAAAAGACATAGAATGTATGAAAAATATGAGATACAAGACCTATGATGCAAATAACTATTCTTATGACTTTGATTTTAAATGGATAAACAAAAACACTCTCTTGGTTCAGTTATTTGACACTAATCCTGAAAATATCTGTGAGCTATGGCTATATGAGGAAAAAGACGGTAGCGTAGATGTTTATAAATTTACATCCAAGAATTTACCTGACTAATAAATTTACAAAGGATAAAAGATTAAATTTAAAACCATACTATTAATAAGCTTTTTAATAGTCATAAATTTAAACGCTTTTGAGCCTCAAAAAAATGCCAATAGAGCCGAAATAAACTGCATGTTTATCTCTAAAAAGCTTAAAGCCAATGGACAAAAAGATGACCGGGAGCAATGCAAAATAGATAGCAATAATACAATGCCCCATAAGCCAGTTGCAGTAAAACTAGATGGTGCTTTAGCTATACTTACGTTTTTAAAAACACAAAACAACAAAACACAAATGGTGCTTTTAAATACAGATAAAACCTTAATAAAACCTGATATTATAGACATTCTAGATGAAATAAAATCAGTATTTTTTATAGAAATAAATAAAAAGAAAAATCTTTGTGTCATCAATAGCTACTCTTTAAATGACGCAAGGAGCAATGTAACTAATTACTATGAGTTAAACAAAAAAGAAAATTCGATCATTGTTTCGCTTCTAACAAAAGTCTTGAATTTTCAATGTGACGACAAGTGTATAGAATATGATGCGGATGCTGTTAAAAAATTACTAATAAAAAATCCTAATGGATATAGTACCTATGGATCATAGAATATGAAATTTTTCAAATTTTTAAATAGTGTATTTTTATTAGTATCATTGCTGACCTTCAATGGTATGGGAAAAGATGAAATACCAAATTTTAAATACAAAGACGTATCTAACTATTATTTTAAAACGGGCAGCGATAGCTATTCTGTAAAAATTTTACGTAATTATAGTGAAGACAATCTGGGTCGAGTAATAGGCATAAAAGAGTGCGCAATTATTTACAAAGACAAGATAAAAAAATGGAGTTTTTGTTATGACGATATGTCGATGTGGAGCGTTACGGCTAATGGCAATATAATTGAGTTTAAAGGTGGAACCCAAGACAGAGACGGAAACATAGTGGATTTTTATATACTTTTTAAAAAATTAGCCTCGAAATTTTATTTGTATGAGTATACTTGGAAATTTGGATACATAGATGAAAATACGAGCGACGAAAAGATTAGTAAAGTAGAAAATTACTACGTAGATCATGGTAAAAAGAATAAGCTTTATATAAATCAAATCACTTCAAAAATTCTTAATGACATGAGAAAAAATTTTATGAAAAATAAGCAGTAATTAGGTAATTTGAGCAACATATTAAAAAGTAAATATATTAATAGGACAGAATTTATATGCTTATAAACTCTTAATGTCTAGCAAAGCTACTATAAAACATTGAACTAAAAATTTGAACAAACAGAAAATAGTGGGGTAACGGTAACTTAGCAGTCATAGATGATCCAATTAGCATCAGAAATATTTTACGAAAAGCAAATATAATAAAAGATTTTACTACAAATTCTGGTATAAAACTTGGCGACAAACAAGAGCAAATTTTAAAGAAGCTAGGTAAGCCAAACGATCTACAAGAAGAAAACACCACCTCTACCGTCACCTACATCACTGAGCAAAATGAAAGCAAACTCTTGCAAGAATTTGATATGCCACTCTACTACGAGAAATTCATCTTTTCTAATGGAGTTTTAAAAGAGTATGAATTTGGATTTGAGTACCCGTGATATTCCGTGGATCAGGATATTAATTCCATAGAGTAGCAAAAGATATTTTACAGCCTAAAAGCGTAGAATTTCTACTCTTCGTCCAAATTTATTTCAGGTAGTTTCTCTTCGGCAAAACTCTTATCTTTTTTGGCAGCTGACGCAACCTCACTAGCTTTTTTTAAAAGCCCATCAAGCCCTTGTCTTGCCAAACGCTCATTTAGCTGCTCTGGCGTATCTTTTGTGCCGTCAAGATCACTAAAATTATCAAATTCTTCATCGTCTTCTTTTTGGATCTTTATCTCGTAATCAAGCTTGCCATTAAGTCTAGCTAGCTCGTCGCTTATCGCAGTGCAAAAGACCTCAGTGTATCCTCTGTGAGCGCAGTTTTTGGCTAGAAATTCACTCATCACGTTTAGGTGATTTATATAGTCATCTTGTAAGATATTTGCCTGTAAAAGCTCGAATTTTAAAAAAAGCCAGTAGGTGTTAAGCACGTCACTTTCGCAGTATTCGTTTATTTTATCAAGCTCGCCTGCATAGTATAGCTCAAGCACCTGATCGCCGTGTACGTCGTACTTGCCAGGTAAATTTAAGCTAGCACAAAGAGTGTCGAGCTTTAGCCCTCTTACGCTTCCAAAATCGCTTATAAAATCAAGCAAATCAAGGTGAAATTTAGGCGAATACCTTGCCCTATAGTTTTCCCATTTATTTTTATTTAGCTCTTTGTTTTCGCTCTCGTAATATGCCGCCGCGTTTAGGTTGTAGCGCATCGCACGCACCATTAGCATCGGTAGGTCAAAGCCACGGCCATTAAAGCTAACAAGCCTTGGGTTATAATCATTGATAAATTTTAAAAATTTAGCGATGATCTCGCGCTCATCCTTGCCCTCCATCGTGCTAACTTTTAAAAATTTGCCGTACTCATCAGCCATTACCGCAGAGATAGCCACGACTCTATGAAACATCACAGGCAAAAACTCACTACCACTGGCCTCTTTTTGTAGCTTCATCGCTTGCACGCTCACATCTTCATCGCTCCCGTCAATGCCATAAATTTTTCTTATCAAATTTGCATCAGGTATCGTTTCGCAGTCAAAGACACAGATGTAACTTTTCGCCATTTTAGCCCTTTTTTAAGCATTTTTTTTTAAAATCATACCAAAAATTTATATCTAAAGTGATCAATGCAAAACAAAAATCAACTAAAAATAGCCATTGTAAAGCTATCAGCACTTGGTGACATTGTCCATGCGGCGATAGTGCTTCAGTTTATCAAAAAGCACCATCCAAATGCCCATATCACATGGCTCGTTGATGCTCGTTTTGCAAGCCTTTTAAAAGATCATCCGCTAATCGACGAGCTAGTCGTTTTACCACTCAAAGAGAGTTTTAAAAAGAGCTATAAGATCATAAAAACGCTTGGTAAATTTGATAAGATAATCGACCTGCAGGGACTTTTTAAATCAGCCGTCGTCGCAAAACTACTTGGCAAAGAAATTTACGGCTTTAGCAAAGAGAGCGTCAAAGAGAAAATAGCTGCTAAGCTTTACAAGCATAAATTTAAAATTGACTACAACGAAAACATAATAGTTAGAAATCTAAGCCTTGCAGGATTTGCTCTAAATTTTAGCTTTGAAGCAAGTGAAATTTTAGAAAAAGTACCTTGCTTTGAAGCAAGTGAAATTTATAAAAATGAAAGTGGCAAAAAACGTGTTTTGATCGCTGCCTTTGCAAGCGAAGAGAGCAAAATTTATAACAAATTTAAAGATGTGATTAGGCTGCTTGATGGATGCGAAATTTACCTTTGTTACGGAAGTGAGAGCGAAAAAGTAAGGGCTGAGGCGATCATCTCAGGCACCTCGGCAAAGCTACTTGAAAAACTTAACATAAAAGAGATGATAAGCTTCATTGCAAGCTGTGATTTAGTAATTGGTAACGATAGTGGCCTAACACACCTTGCTTGGGCGATGAATAGGCCTTCTATCACACTTTTTGGTAACCGTCCAAGCCACAGAAATGCTTACATCACGGATAAAAATTTAGTTATAGATATGGGCAAGCAAATAGACGCCAGAAGTATCGATAAAAACGACTTTTGCATAAGAGAGATTTTCCCAGAAACGATTACAAATTTTGCAAAAAGGCTACTAAATGGATAGGCTCTATCTGGCTGGCTTTTATACTTTAAAATTTTTTATATTTTTACTGCCTAGCTCACTTAGAGATTTGCTCGCTAAATTTTTAGCTTTTTCGTATATGAAGCTTAATAAAAAGCGACTTCACGTCGTTATGACAAATTTAAACCTTGCATTTGGTGAGTCAAAAACCAAGGAAGAGAAGCTAGAGATCGCTAAAAAATGCTACTACAACTTTGCAAAATACCTTGGTATAAATTTCATCCTAAACCAAAATACAACAAAGCAAAAAGTGCTTGAAAAAGTTAGCTTTAAAAATGAGCATAATCTGCTTGAAGTGCTTAAGCTTGATCGTCCGATTATCGTGACGACCGCGCATTTTGGGCAGTGGGAGCTTTTTAGTCTAGCGATGGCTGCTCGCTTTGGTGCAGTCTCAGTGCTTGGCAGAAAGCTTGATAGTAGCGTCATGGATAAAATTTTAAGTGCAAACAGATCACAGTTTGATGTGGAGCTCATTGACAAAGATGGCGGCGCAAAAGATATTTTAAAAGCGCTAAAAGCTAGGCGAATAGTGGGAATTTTAGTCGATCAAAATACCGCTCCAAAAGATGGCATAAAGGTGAAATTTTTTGACAAAGATGTGCTTCACACGCCAGCTGCGAGCGTGCTAGCTCAAAAAACAAACGCACTAATAATTAATGCATTTATCTATCAAAAAGATGAAAACATAAGCGAAGTTTGCTTTTCGCCAGCCATTGATATAAATAAATTTGACAAAGAAGAGGCGGTACAAAAAGTAACGCAAATGCAGTGCAGCGCGTGCGAAGAGATGGTTAGAGCAAGGCCAGAGGAGTACTTTTGGTTTCACAAACGCTTTAAAAGATTTTACGAAAAAGAGTATGAATGCTAAGCGTTGTCATCCTAACTTGCAATAGCGAAAAATATCTAAAAGAGGTACTAGAAAGCGCTAAATTTGCTAATGAGGTCATCGTTGTAGATAGTGGTTCAAAAGATAGCACAAGGCAAATTTGTGATGGCTTTAGCAATGTGAAATTTCACGAGCAAGCTTGGCTGGGATTTGGCGCGCAAAAGCAAAAGGGCGTGGATCTAGCTAAAAATGAGTGGATCTTTGTGCTTGATAGCGACGAGGTGATCATGGATGAACTTAAAAACGAGATCATAGATACATTAAAAGAGCCAAAATTTATGGCTTACAACGTAGCTAGGCTAAATTTTTTCTTTGGCAAAGCGATCAAAAATATGGGGCTCTATCCAGACTACACGGTGAGGCTTTTTAACAAAAATTTTACCAAATTTGATGGCAGAGCCGTGCATGAAAAGGTTATTTTAAATGACGGCTCGCAAAAGCTTGGAGTACTTAAAAATCACTTCTTGCACTATGCATATGAGAGTATCGAGCAGTTTATCTCTAAACAAAATCGCTACTCAAGCATGGGGGCAAAAAGGAATTTATTTAAAGCTTTAACAAGCCCAGCGTGGACATTTTTTAAGCTTTATGTGCTAAAAGGTGGCTTTAAAGAGGGCTTTGCTGGCTACGTCATAGCCAGGCTTTACGCCCAGTACACATTTTGGAAATATATAAAATGAAAATACTTGTAATTAAATTTAGAAATATCGGCGACGTGCTTTTAACCACGCCGCTCATTGAAAATTTACACCACTACTACCCAGATGCAACCATCGACTTTGCTCTAAACAAAGACACAGAAGCGATGATAGAAGGCAATCCTTATATAAATAAAATTCACATTTACGATAGACAAAGTGCAAATTCTGGCTTTTTTAAAAAACTAATTACCGAGATAAAATTTATAAAAGCCATCAAAAAAGAAAAATACGATATGGCCGTGCAAACAACCACGGGGGATCGCGGTATCATCATCTCAAAATACGCAAAGATCAAAAAAATAGTAGGCTTTCTTGGTAAAAATCAATCAATAAATACACTTCTAAACGTCAAAGCAAAATACTATGAAAATTTTTCACATACGATCGATCATAATCTAAATGCTTTAAGGGCTTTGGGATTTGAACCGGTTAGCAAAAAGATGAGTGTATTTTCGGACGAGAGTGTGGAGCATCTAAATTTACCAAAACGCTTTGTACATATGCATCTTACAAGCCGCTGGATGTTTAAATGCGCAAATGATGAGAGCATGGCAGAGATCATTGACTACTGCGAAAATGAGCTTGGGGTAAAGGTCGTGCTAACAAGCGACAATAAAGAAAATGAACTTGAAAAGCTAGCAAGCGTACTAAAAATTTGCAAGAGTAAGCCTATAAATTTAGGCGGCAAATTAAATTTGAAACAAACGATCACCTTATCGAAGCGTTCAAGCCTTTTTATCGGTGTTGATACCGCCATCATGCATATTGCCGCTGCAAATGATGTACCAGTCATAGCCTTTTTTGGTCCAAGTAATGCTTTTGAGTGGGGGCCTTGGGATAACTCACTCATGGAAAATGGCTATACAGCACAAAATGGTATCCAAAATATGGGGAAACACATCGTCTATCAAAAAGACTGGGACTTTGTGCCTTGCGATAAAGAGGGCATAGCAAAGCATGGAATAGAAAAGACCTTGATGGATTTTAGCGACGAAATGCCAAAAATAAAAGCCAAAATAAAAGAAATTTTAGGATAGGCAGATGAATATTCTTCACACGCAGACACTTTTTAACTGGGGTGGTGAGCAAAACAAGACGCTAAATGAGATGCGTTTTATGCGCGAGATGGGTCACAATGTCATACTTTTTTGCAACCCAAATTCCCAGATAGAAAGCATTGCAAAAAAAGAAGGCTTTAGTGTTATAGCACAAGAGATGAATAAGAAAAATTTTCATAAAAGCGTGCCAGTACTTTGTGAAGCGATAAGCTCAAACAAGATAGATATCGTAATCACACATGGCTCGACTGATAGCTGGGTTGGAGCAATTGCTGGACTATTTTACAGAAGCAAAGGTGTTAAATTTTACAAGGAAAGGCATAATCTTTTTCCTATAAAA
Organism: Campylobacter concisus; assembly: GCF_002165775.1. Classification (NCBI taxonomy): domain Bacteria; kingdom Pseudomonadati; phylum Campylobacterota; class Epsilonproteobacteria; order Campylobacterales; family Campylobacteraceae; genus Campylobacter; species Campylobacter concisus. The sequence goes on from NZ_NDYP01000005.1 coordinate 29,103, forward strand.
GGCTTTCTTTCAAAACTCATGCACAAAAAGCTATTTGATAAAATTTTATACATCTCAGATAGTGTCAAAGAGTACCTGTTAAGCATCAGAGTTAGCAAAGATAAGCTCTTTTTTATGCCAAGCACGGTTGATGTTGAAAAGATCGATAGCACAAAAAGCACTTTTAGAGATGAGTTTCATATCGCCAAAGACGAGCTAGTCATCGGCATTTTTACCTCGCTTTACCGCAAGAAAGGCGTCTTTGACTTTGCAAGTGCTGCAAAAGAGATTTTAAAGTCAAAGGATGCGACTATTGTTTTTTCTGGCAACATTAGCGACGGCACAAAAGAGCAGATCGCCTCTATGTTTGATGAAAAAGACAGGATCATCTTCACTGGCTTTAGAAATGACGCGGCAAATGTTATAAAAAGTTTTGATATCTATGTCTTTGCTTCGCACTCTGAGGGGCTTGGTACAGTCCTACTTGAGGCAATGAGCTCAAAAGTGCCAGTCGTAGTCTACGATAACGCACCGATGAATGTACTAGTTAAAAACAAAGAACGTGGGCTTTGTGCTAAAAATTTAGATGAAATTTCACTAAAAGAGTGTATTTTAGAGCTGATAAACGAGCCCGAAAAAGCTAAAATTTACTCACAAAATGCCTTTAAATTTGTGGATGAGAACTTTAGCCATAAGGCGCTAAAAGAAGCTATTAAAAATTTACTGGAGCAAAAATGAACTACCCAGTTTGCGTGCTAACGATGCACCACTGTAATAACAATGAAAATGACTTTGCCATTAAGCCAGAGCTATTTAAAAAAGCTCTTCTTATGGCACTCGATGAGGGCTATAAATTTATAAACTACAGCCAGTTTAAAGATATAACTAGTGGCCGAGCAAAAGCCTCAAGAAAGAGCATTTTACTAACTTTTGATGATGGATATTTTGATAATTATAAATTTGCATTTCCTATCTTAAAAGAGCTAAATATTCCAGCTGTTTGCTTTTTGATAACAGATAAGATCAAAGATTTTAAAAGGCAAGACTACGACTTTGCATTTAAAAAACATAAAGAAATAGACTACGAAAAAGATGCGGAGTATTTTTTAAATTTAGACGAGATCAGGCAAATGCAAGAGAGTGTCCTTTTTGAGTTTGATAGCCATACAGCGAGCCACTTTTCTTGCAAAAGCAATGATAAAGAAAAATTAAGAGAGGAATTTTCTAGCTCGCTGGCTAAGATAAAAGAGCTATTTCCTGAAAAACAAGAATTTGGCTTTTGCTTTCCCAAAGGGCACTTTAACGAGCTTTCACTAAAAGTTGTGAGAGAGTATTATGACTTTGCTTTTAGTGTGATAGATGGCGGATTTTGCGCAGGAGATGATAAATTTAAGATAAGACGTATCGATATATCAAACAATGCAAAGAGCGAGAGTGACTACATTTTTAGGATCAAAAAGAAGCTTTTTATCTATTCTACACCAGTGCTAGGAAATTTATATTCAAATTTTAGAAATAGAGGCTATAAATAATGCTTGAAGCATTAAACGAGGCTTGCAAAGAAATTTAAAAGATAAAAAACGAGCCTTAATCGCTCTTACTGGGCTTCACGGCAGTGGCAAAAGCACACTTGCAAAACAAATTAGAAAAAATGGATTTAAAAACTTTAAACCTTATCAAGCCGCTGTAATCGACGATGATGTAATGAGTATAAATCTCTTTTTTATATGACCAATGGTAAAAATTAAAGTCGACCACAAAAATGAGATAATGCCGTTTTTTTTAAATTTATCATGCCATTTGTAAAAGTCGTAATATACGTAAGCGCAAATCCACTCTTACGTATAAGTAAATGTGACATTCTTTGTATTTTAAACGCTGATGAAGAAACTCGAATCGCTGGAATTTATAAAAGAAACTCGAGCAAGGATCCAAGCCAGTAATCAAAACAATGAGCATAAATTTAAACTAGAGTTCAAATCGCCAATAAAGCAAAATATATAATCAGAAGCGATTCTCCAGATATCACAAAAAACATATAGCCAAAAATAAGAAAATTTTTACCAATTAATTTAGTTCACTAAGACCTTATCGCCGCGTAGATAGAGCCTAAAATATTATTTTGATAAATAAACATAGTCTTTTTTAGCCATTTTTCATCACGTTTTGTAACAATGCGTTTTATCTCTTCAAGGTTGCCATCAGCCTTGTTTATACCACGTTTTGTAGTGAAAAATGCGCTATATCCGTGCTTTTTAGCAGAACTTAGGTATTCATCACTATATTTGCCTCTTGGCCAGCAAAGTGCCTCATCATCAAAGCCAAAGTTTTTCTTCATAAACTCACGGCAAAGACCAAATTCCTCGTCTAGGCTCAGCTGCCCAAAATATCCATCAAAATGGCCATGTGTATGTGAGTGAAAGTAAAAACAATCACTCATTTTCTCGATCTGCTCTAAATTTAATATCACATCTTGTGGCCTACTTGGAGCAAGCCTCTTGCACTCGTTGTGATCAACATTTAAAAAGTTAGCAGGCCTCATCTCGTGTGCCTTTTGTGCCGCTTCTATCCAGCCAGTAATTATAAAAATATTTGCCTTTAGCCCAAATTCCTTCACAATAGGATAGGCGTAAATGTAGTTATCCATCCAGCCATCATCAAATGTTATGCAAACGCTCTTTTTAGGCACCTCAAGCTCGCCCTTTTTGTACGCGATAAATTCATTTACGCTTAGAGTTTTATAACCATTTTCGGCTAAGAATTTCATATGCGATCTAAACTCATCCACGCTACTAGCGATAAAGCCGCTCTTTTCAAGCACGTGGTGATACATCAAAACCGTTACGCTCATTTTACAAGTTCCATATATAAATTTTGTGTATTTTCTATCATTTTTTCGATACTAAATGTCTCTTTTACGTACTTTCTGCCAAACTCGCCCATCTGTTTTCTTAAATTTTCATCCAAAATGAGCTTTTCAAGCACCTTTTTTAACCCCTCTTTATCGCCATTTTGAAATAAAAATCCACTCTTACCATCGCTCACAGCCTCACCAAGTCCGCCCACATCGCTTCCAATAGTAGCAAGCTTGCACGAAGACGCCTCAAGTAGCGCTCCGCCGATAGCCTCCATGTCTGAAGGTAACACACAGATATCAAGTGAGCCCAAAAAATCGCTCACATCGGTTCTGTTGCCGAGCATAAAGATATTTTTTTTATCTTTTATATACTCTTTTAGGTTCTCATTTTGAGGGCCGTCACCTACGATGAAAAGGGCTGACTTTTCTAAATTTAGCTCACTAAAAGCATCGATTAAGAGCTTGTGGTTTTTAGCAGCCCTTAGCACTGCCACAATACAAATGCCTACTACATCGTCACTTAGGCCAAATTCTTTTTTCATATTTATCTTAAATTCTGGTGTGTACTTTTGCGTATCGATACCTGTATAAATTTTGACGACTTTTTCTTTTTTCACGCCTCTTTTTATAAGATCCTCGCATACTGAGTCGCACACGCCGACTACTTTTGTACTTAGATTATAAGGCAAAGGCGATGTTATAGGCAGCTGTAAATGCCTAGTACGAACCACGCTAACGCCACAAATTTTACCCACAATCGCTCCAATGGCACCATCTTTGCCTGAGTGCGTTGAGATGATTTTTATATTATTTTGCTTTACAAATTTGCAAATTTTTAAAATTTCAAAGATATTGAAAGACTTTTTGAGATTAAACTCAACGAATTCACACTCTATTTGCTTCTCAAAGCTTTTTGAGCCAGGATTTAGCCCATAAAAAACCTTAAATTTACTCTTATCTAGCCCATTTATCACACGCTGTGTACGGTGTTCTTGCCCACCAAATCCAAGAGAGCTTTCAAGCTCAAGTATATTTATCATTTTCTACTCTTTAAATTCTTTCATTTTTTTATTTGACAAAAAGCCATTTATTGTATTAAAGATTTTTAAAATTTTTGATACATTTTCGTACGATTTTACATTTTTTAGCACTTTAAGCAAAATTCTCTGTTTTAATCTAAGCTTTGAAAAACCAGCTGAGTTTATGATGCTATCACTATCTTCATAAAAGAGATCAAGTACCTTTACATAGCTACTATTTTTTAGATTTGGTCTTGCCAAAATGGCTGGCATATAGACGCTTTTTATCTTTCTAAGCTCTAGATCTGGAACCATTTCAAGAGCTAAATTTTTGTTTTTTAAAATCGAGATTATGTCATCATAAACAAATTTATGATCCATCACAGCTTTTAATTTTTCAAAGCCAGCAGTGTTGTTGTCTCCTATCTTATAGTAATAAAAAGCCTTATTTAGCTTTACAAGAGTTTTTGAAGCGATAACATTTCTCACTACAGCGTGAAAATCTTCAGCTTGTGTGATTCCAACTGGAAATAAATTTTCTTTTAAAATTTTAGTACTAATCGCCTTATTTGCCGCATTATGCAAGACTTTGTTGTGCCTTGAGGCTAAAAGCCTTTTTAGATACTCGTTTTTATCGATTATGCCATCATCTTTTGTCTCAAAATCCTTCAAAAGGAGCTTTTTATGACCATAGACCTTACACATATCTGTTATCACTATGTCGGCATCAAATTTTTCTGCGATATCATAAATACTTGAAGCATAATCTTTTTCTACATAGTCATCAGCATCTACACAAATAGTATATTTTCCTTTAGCTAGCAATATACCATCATTTCTAGCAGCACTAACACCGGCATTGCTCTTTGTTTTTAATATTATTTTATCTTTATATTCTTCTAATATTTCTAGCGTATTGTCAGTACTTCCATCATTAATAACTATAATCTCAATATCATCCATGTCTTGAGATATAAGCGAATTTAAACAATCCTTAATGTGCTCTTTTTTGTTAAAAACAGGCACTACAAAGCTTATTTTCACATTAGGCACGATACTTCCTTTTAATTTTTGTTTAATTGTATATTATTTTTAGTTCAGCAATGATAAAATGTCCACTTAAAATTTAAAGGATCTGCATGAAAAACGATATTGTGTCTAAGCTCTACAATCTCTTTTTAGTTATTGTCTTATTTACACTACCAGTAACTGAGGGCTTAAAGCAAATTTCACTTACACTTTTTGTCTTGGCTGGAATTTATATTTGTGTCAAAGAAAAAAGGCAATTTAAATTTGATCTCATAAATATCTCACTTTTTATCTTTGTTTTGGCTACTTTTATAAGTTGTCTTATAAATGGAGTTTCTGCATCAAGAGCGCTTGATCCACTAAGGTGTATGCTATTTTTCTTTGTAGCCAGAAGTGTCGGCGTAGAAAAAATAAATTTTAAATTTTTATTTTTTGCCTTATTTGCTGGTTTTATTGCTGCGTTTATCCCTGCTTGTATAGAAAAATTCACTTCAAATGATCCTTTAGCACTTTTTGAGCTTAAATCAATAGGACACGTAAATCATAGCGCTATTTTTATGCTACTAGTTTTTTGTGTAGCATTAGTTTCGATAAATAGCAAAGAAATTTTTGAAAAGTATATAGGCATAAGTGTTGCCGGATTTTGCGTCCTTGGTATAATGATAGCTGGCTCTAGAGCTACAATGTATCTTTTGCCAATTATCATTTTTATTTACTTGTTTTTTGAAATTCTAAATAAACAGATAAAAATAAAATTTTTATTAGGCTTGATAATTTTATTTAGTGTAATAGCTATTTCTTATATATATATATCAGTAAATATCGCTCAAGATGAAAGATTGTATAGTCAACTAACAAAGGGGGTAACTGGATCAGAGACTAGATATCCGATCTTTGCTAGCGCGTTTTATACGTGGTTAGAACACCCTTTATTTGGGATAGGTTCTGGTGAGTTTAAGATCATTGATATAACAAAATATTTTCCAGGCAATGTTGAAGTTCATGTTAGTCACGCACACAATACCTTTTTAACATTTTTAACAGAAAAGGGCGTCGTTGCCTTGTTTGCATATTTGGTATTTCAACTATTACTCTTTATAAAATTCATTAAAAATTTTAGACAAAATAGCATAGTTTTTCTTGCACTTTTAATGCTTATGGCTAATAATATAATCTCACTTGCAAATACAACATTTCACCATGAAAATGCCCTTTTAATGCTACTATTTTGGGCCCTAGCTTTAAGTGCGATAGATGAAAAATCGACCTTAAAAATTAGCTAACGCTTCAACACGCCTCAATCGTTTTAAATTGTATAAAGAAACGGTTGAAGCAAATCTTTTATTTTTTCTTCATTTCCTCAAGCTCTTGTGCGAGAAATTCTCCAGTGTAGCTACCAGTTTTTTTATAGTTTTTAGCTACTTCTTTTACGTTGCCGCACGCTATTACTTTGCCACCCTTTGCGCCGCCTTCTGGTCCCATATCAATGATGTAGTCGCAGTTTTTGATAACATCCATATTATGCTCGATCACAAAAACAGAATTTCCAAGATCGACCAGGTGATTTAGTACCTTTACCAGCCTATCAACATCAGCAAAATGAAGCCCTGTCGTTGGTTCATCAAGGATGTAAAGCGTATTTCCGGTATCACTTCTACTAAGCTCTTTTGCTAGCTTCACGCGCTGCGCCTCGCCGCCACTAAGTGTGACTGCATTTTGTCCAAGCGTTATGTAGCCAAGCCCCACGTCTTGCAACGTGGTGAGCTTTGAAGCGATCTTTGGCACAGCCTTAAAAAACTCAACCGCCTCATCTATGCTCATATTTAGCACCTCGGCGATATTTTTGCCTTTATATAAAATTTCCAAGGTCTGAGCGTTATATCTAGCGCCATTACAAACGTCACAAACCACGTTTATATCAGGCAAAAAGTGCATCTCGATCGTGATCTCACCCTCGCCTTGGCACTTCTCGCAGCGTCCACCTTTGACGTTGAAGCTAAAGCGCCCTATTTTATAGCCTCTAAGCTTGGCCTCTTTGGTCTGCGCAAACAAATTTCTTATCTCGTCCATCACACCGGTATATGTTGCTGGATTTGAGCGTGGAGTGCGGCCGATCGGGCTTTGATCGAGGTAGATCACCTTATCTAAATTCTCAAGCCCGCTTAAATTTACCCCAGCTATCTTTTTAACTTTTTTAGCTCTATTTAGCTGCTCCTGCGCCTCTGGAAGCAAGGTCTGAAGTATTAGTGAACTCTTACCAGATCCTGAAACGCCGGTGATACCCACAAGGTTTCTAAGAGGAAATTTCGCGGTTAAATTTGAGATATTATTGATATTTACATTTGAAATTTCAAGCCACTTCTCAGCTTTCCTATTTTTTTGATAGTCTATCTTTTTCTTACCATTTATGTATTGTGCAGTCTGAGTATCTGAGCTTAAAAGCTCTTTTGAACTGCCTGCAAAGACCACGTTACCGCCAAATTTACCAGCTCCAGGGCCAATATCTACGATAAAATCAGCCTCTTCTATCGTTTTTTTGTCATGCTCAACGACGATTACAGAGTTGCCTTTGGCTTGTAAATTTCTAAGCGTTTTTATGAGTTTTAGTGTATCTCGCTCGTGAAGGCCGATGCTTGGCTCATCAAGCACGTACATGACGCCACTTAGCCCACTTCCTATCTGGCTCGCGATCCTAATACGCTGCGCCTCACCACCACTGATCGTCCTAGCATCACGTCCAAGCGACAAATAGCCAAGCCCCACGTCATACAAAAAGAAAAGCCTCTCGTTGATCTCTTTTAAGATAGGCTTTGCGATCGCCTTGTCATAGTCGCTAAGATATGCGAAATTTTTCTCATTTGAAAAAAATGCAGTGCAGTTTTCTATGCTCATATCTAAAATTTCACCAAGTCCAAGGCCAGCGACCTTGACCGCTAAACTTTGAGGCTTTAGCCTGTGTCCGTTACAAGCATCACAAATTTTCTCACTCATGTATTCGTCAAAGTCTTTGTAATCCTTCAAAAGCCCATGTGAAATTTTAACCACTCCATCAAACTTTCTAAGCAGCTTATTTCGCTTCCAAAAAAACTCAACTTCCTTGACATTCCCGTATAAAACAAGCCTCTTTTCATCTTCACTTAGCTCATAATATGGCTTTTTGATATCAATGCTATTTTGCTCACAAAAAGCAAGTAAAAATTTATAGTAATAGCTCATGTTGTAGCCGTAAAGTAGCCTGATCGCTCCATTTTCTATCGACTTTTCCTCATCGATGATCTTGCTCATATCTAGGCTGTATCTTATACCAAGTCCGTCACAGTGCTCGCAAGCGCCCTTTGGAGAGTTAAAGCTAAAGCTTAGTGGCTCAAGTGGCGTAAATGAAATTTTGCAGTCAAAACAAGCCATGTGTTCACTGTAATGTATAAAACTCTCTTTTAAGCCCAGTTCATCGGCATTTGCGATCTCTATCTCAACCTCTCCAAAGCTCTCATTTAGTGCCTTTTCTACGTCGCTTGCAAGGCGCTCGTGATTTTGCTCATCAATAGCGATCCTATCAACGATAACCTTTATCGTGTGTTTTTTTGTTTTTGCAAGCTCGATCTCCTCGTCAAGCCTCACTACCACGCCATCTATCTGCGCTCTCACAAAGCCTTTTTGGCGTAAATTTTCGATCAAGTCCGCCCATGTGCCCTTTTTCTCACGCACTAGCGGTGCATAAATGATTACTTTTGCGCCAAGTGGGAGTTTTGAAATTTCATTTATGATATCGCTCGCACTCATTTTTGAGATAGGTTTGCCACATTTATGGCAGTGTTGAACGCCGACCCTTGCGTATAAAAGCCTTAGATAGTCGTAAATTTCTGTAATCGTACCGACCGTTGAGCGAGGATTTTTAGAGGTGGTCTTTTGATCGATCGCAATAGCAGGCGTTAAACCTTCTATCTTATCAACATCAGGCTTGCCAACGCGATCTAAAAACTGCCTAGCATAGCTGCTAAGGCTCTCCATGTATCTTCTTTGCCCCTCAGCATAAAGCGTATCAAAGGCTAGCGTACTCTTGCCGCTTCCGCTAAGACCGGTAAAAACTACTAATTTATTTTTTGGAATTTTGAGATTTATATTTTTTAAGTTATGTTCCCTTGCGCCAGTTATTTCAATAATATCGTTCATTAAATTTATACAACCTTTTTAAAATTTTAATCTGTAAATTTAGTCTAAAAGTGATAAAAGATTTATAAAGTAGTTTTTCTAAAATTTAAGATCGTAGTTAAATTTAAGGGCTTATTTATATCATTTTCAGCTTTTTTTGATATTCTACGCCAAATTTTAACCTAAGGAGAAAAAATGTCTGTAAAAATAACTGATATATGCATAAGCTGTGGTTCATGTATTGATGAATGCCCAGTTTCAGCTATCGTTGATGATAGCGACAACCCAACTGGAGCAGATACATACTATGTTTATTCAAATAAATGCGTTGAGTGCGTAGGCTACAACGATGAGCCAGCCTGTGCATCCGCCTGTCCAACTGACGGTTGTATCGTATGGGATACTGTTGTAGCAGGACAACCTTCTCGCGATCAAATCGGTGCTGATGCACGCAATGGCTCTATTCCAGTTATTCAATAAATTTATATTTATAAATTTTAGGCTCAATTTGGGCCTATTTTATTTTTAAGCTTTATTTGATATAATTGCCAACTTCAATTTAAATAACCTAGATTTAAGGAAAAAATTTATGCAAAAAACACTTTCTATCATTAAGCCTGATGCTGTTAAGAAAAATGTTGTTGGAAAAATTATAGATAGATTTGAAAGTAACGGCCTAAGGATCGCAGCTGCAAAGAAAATCAAGCTTAGCAAATGCGATGCAAAAGCGTTTTACGCAGTTCACAAAGATAGACCTTTTTTCAATGATTTAGTTGATTTTATGGTAAGCGGACCAGTTGTAGTTATGGTTTTAGAGGGTGAAAATGCAGTTGCTAAAAACCGCGAGCTAATGGGTGCAACTAACCCAAAAGAAGCAGCTCCTGGCACTATAAGAGCTGATTTTGCCGATAGTATTGATGCAAATGCAGTTCACGGAAGTGACAGCCTAGAAAATGCTGTGAATGAGATAAATTTCTTCTTTGCTTTAAGAGAAATTTGCTAACTTTAGGTCAAGAAAATTGATTATATCTTTTTCTAAAATAGCAAACAAAAATATAAGCTTTGAGCTAGTAGGAAATGATAATTTAGTTTTTATTGGAATTTTAAAAAGAAAAGACCCTTTTTTGGTAAAATGCCAAGGCAAAATAAAAGGGAATGTAAATTATGTTTGCGATCGATGCGGTGAAGTATTTATGCTACCTATCGATCAAGATGTAGAGCTAAATTTAAGTGACGGTATTTATAAAGATAGCGAAAATGAGCTTAGCGATACGATGGAATTTTTTGATGGCAATATTGATTTAAAAGAAGTCTTTGAGAGTGAGTTAGAAGCTTTTAAAAGCGATTATTTCTATTGTGAAAAATGTAAAAATTTATAAAGGAGAGTAAAAATGGCAGTACCAAAGCGAAGAGTGAGTCATTCTCGTGCAGCAAAACGCAGAACACATTATAAAGTTACACTTCCAGTACCTGTAAAAGACAAAGATGGTTCTTGGAAAATGCCTCACCGTATAAACAAAACTACAGGTGAATATTAAAATATGATTCGCATTGCTATCGATGCTATGGGTGGTGATTTTGGTGCAGATCCTATAATATCTGGTGTTATTGATGCACTAAAAGAGACAGAATTTAAAGCTGTATTAGTCGGCGATAGCAATGTCATCAAACCACTCATTCCACAATCTTATTTAAAAAATATCGAATTTTTAGAAGCTAGCGAAGTTATCTCAATGGCAGATGGTGCAACTGATGCGCTTAAAAGAAAAGATAGTACGATCTACAAAGCAATTGAACTCTTAAAAAATAAGGAAGTTGATGCTGTAGTTTCTGCCGGTCATAGTGGTGCAACTATGAGTTTAGCTACCCTAAGAATTGGTAGACTAAAAAATATTTCTCGTCCAGCAATTGCAACACTTATGCCAAATTCAAAAGAATCTGCGACTTTGGTTTTAGATGTTGGTGCAAATGTTGATTGTAGAAGCGAGCATTTGTTTCAATTTGCCATAATGGGTGAAGCCTATGCAAAAGAAATTTTAGGTAGAAAAGAGCCAAAAGTTGCTCTCTTGTCAAATGGCGAAGAAGAGAGCAAAGGCAATGAAGTTAGCAAAGAAGCATTTAAATTAGTTTCTAGGCTTGATAGCTTTGTTGGTAATGCAGAAGGTAATCAAATTTTTGATGGTAGTATTGATGTAATGGTTTGTGATGGTTTTATAGGAAATATTCTTTTAAAAACTAGCGAAGGCGTTGCAGATGCTATAGGTAAAATTATCAAAAAACAAATTAAAAAATCGCCTCTTGCTATAGCTGGCTCTGTACTCATGAGAAAAGTTTTTAAGACACTTAAAAAGCAGGTTAGCTATGATGAATATGGCGGTGCACCACTTCTTGGTGTAAATGGTTGTGTTATCATAAGTCACGGCAAAAGTAATTCAAAAGCTATAAAAAATGCAATTTTTCAAGCAATAAAATTTGCTAATTCAAATATAAATAAAGTTATCGAAGAAGAACTTTCGCACTTTGCAAGGTAAAATATGCCAAAAGCTTCACTGATTTCTATCGCTTCTTACATTCCAGAAAAAATTCTAACAAATTTTGACTTTGAAAAGATGGTTGAAACGAGTGATGAATGGATAGTAAAGCGAACAGGTATCGAACAAAGGCATATTGCAACTAACGAAACAACAAGTGACCTTGGTACAAAAGCTGGTGAATTAGCCATAAAACGCTCAGGACTTGATAAATCTCAAATCGATGCAATTATCTGTGCTACGATATCTCCGGATCATCTTTGCATGCCATCTACTGCTTGCAAAATAGCTGCAAATTTGGGTCTAAATTATGGAGTTACAGCATTTGATATAAGTGCGGCTTGTACCGGTTTTATTTATCTTTTAGAGCTTGCAAATTCTCTCATTATTAGCGGTGCCAAAAAGAATGTCTTAATCATTGGGGCCGAAAAATTAAGCTCTATTGTTGACTATACAGATAGAAGCACTTGTATACTATTTGGTGATGGAGCAGGTGCAGCTATAATTAGTAGTAGTAATGATAATGAGATCATTGATATTCATACAGCAAGTGACGGCAAGCAAGCTGAACTTTTAATAACTCCAGGATGCGGGAGTGTATTTCCAGCCAGTGAGGAAACACTAAAAAATAGGCTAAATTTTATCCATATGAGTGGAAATGAAGTTTTTAAAATAGCAGTTCAAACACTTAGCAAAAGCGTAATAGAAATTTTACATGCAAATAAAATGCAAAGCGAAGATATTGATTTTTTTATACCTCATCAAGCAAATATAAGAATAATAGATGCAGTAAAAAATAGATTAAATTTTAAAGATGAGCAATGTGTCTTGACTGTTGCCAAATATGGCAATACAAGCTCCGCTTCAATTCCAATGGCTATAAATGATGCCTATGAAGACGGCCGCATCAAAAATGGTTCAGTTTTGCTTCTTGACGCATTTGGTGGCGGCTTTACATGGGGATCAGCGATTCTAAAATTTGGCGGAAAAAATTTTAGTGATTTATGACAATCACAATAATCCATTTTCTAAATTTTTAGCAACGCTTTTACTGACTTCTTTCAAATACTCTTATCAATAAATTTTTAAAAATTCAAATTTTTACAACTTTTAACAAAATCCATTTTCTATTTTTCCAATAACACTAAATTTACTAAATAAAAATTTCTAAAATATGTTTAAACTAAATTTAATTTTGAATAGATATAATTTCGCAATCAATAAAATTTATTATTAAGGAGAACAAATGTTAGTAACAAAAAAAGCACCTGATTTTACAGCTGCAGCAGTTTTAGGAAACAATCAAATTGTAAATGATTTTAATCTTTATAAAAATATTGGCGAGAAAGGCGCGGTTGTATTTTTCTATCCAATGGATTTTACTTTTGTTTGCCCAAGCGAAATTATCGCATTTGACAAAAGATATGACGAGTTCAAGTCACGTGGTATCGAAGTTATCGCAGTTTCATGCGACAATCAATTCTCACATTTTGCATGGAAAGAGACTCCGGTAAATAAAGGCGGTATTGGCAAAGTTCGCTTCCCTATCGTAGCTGATATGACAAAATCAATCGCTCGCGGATTTGACGTACTTCTAGAAGATGCTGGTGTGGCACTTCGTGGCTCATTCTTACTAGACAAAGATGGCACTGTTCGCCATGCAGTTATCAACGATCTTCCACTTGGCAGAAACATCGATGAGATGATAAGAATGGTAGATACTATGCTATTTACAAATGAGCACGGCGAAGTTTGTCCAGCTGGCTGGAACAAAGGTGATGCTGGCATGAAACCAAGCACTGAAGGTGTTGCTGACTACCTTTCACACAACGAAGGCAAACTATAATCAATAGAAATTTCTAGGTGTCTTTACCTAGAAATTTCTCCTCCAAATAAATTTAAATACTTTTTTAATATAACTTTTTATATCATAGCCTTGGCTTTAATCAATAACATTCCGGAGACTACATGGATTTTAAAGGCAGGCAAGAGCTTGTAATAAATTGCGAAGATAGCATACTTAAATTAAGAGATAAATTTATCGATGACGGTATCAAATTTTGTAGACAGCTAACATTTATCGTGCCGTACGATCAGGTAAAAATTTGTCTTGAAAACATCTTTGATATACTGCTTATTCAAAAGCCAAATGCTACGCAGCTACAAGATGATTTAAATAATCTAATACCAAAATCAAATGCAAGAGATGAATTAATCAATTTCCTACTTTTAAATTTGACTTTAAATTTTAGTCACTCTTGCGACAATAGCACCTTCGTAGGCTATTTCGTAAATGCCGTTTCAAGAATCAAAGAAATTTTATGTGGTGCCAAAGACCAGCAAGAAATAAGTGTAAAAGATATGATTGAGACCGGAACATTTTTTTATGAAGATCCGATCAATACATTCACTCGCATGAAAAAAGCCAAGGTAAGGCCAGAGCTTTTAAATTTATATGATGGATTAAATATAAAATATGAGGCTGAAATTTTAGAAGTTAAAGAAGATAGTGTCGTTTTTCGCGTGGATATGATGCAAATTTTAGCCATGAAGCAAGACGGCAAAGGTTTTATTTTGCCAAATAGCTTTTTCTCAAAGCCATTATGTGCTGATATTGTTAATTACAATATAGTTAATAAAGGCGTCACTCTTTCAAACTTCTTACGAAATACGACGATGTACGCATATAAAAGAAAATTCCAACGTATCTTGCCAAATCGTTTTACCAAAGCTATTATCAAAGGCAAGCAAGACAAGATCGAAGGTAGCCTTTATGATGTTTCTGAAGGCGGCATAAGCGTATTAAGCCCGCAAACTACAAATTTTCAAGATGGAGAAGAGCTAGAAGCGACCTTTGAAATCTTAATCGCACCAGATAAAGTAAAAAACGTGACTTTAAAGCTAAGACTTGTTACAGAGCTAGCATATAAAGGCTACATCAGATACTGCATGAAACTCATTGATGATGATGAAACGATAAAAGATTTTACGCAAAAGCGCATAAAAGAGACGCTTGACGAGCTTCGCTCACGTATAAATTTATACGAATAAGGCAGTTAGTGAAAACAATACAAGAAAATTTAAAACTTTTTTATATCGGATTAAAAGATAAAGAGCCATTTTTTTATAAAAATAAGGATCTAACCACCCACGCAGCTATCATAGGTATGACAGGTAGCGGTAAAACAGGCCTTGGTATCACGCTTTTAGAAGAATCCTGCATAGACAATATACCTTCTATCATCATCGATCCAAAAGGCGATATCACAAATTTAGCCCTCACTTTTCCGCAGATGAGGCCGGAGGATTTTTTACCATACATAGATGAAGCAGAAGCGGCCAACAAAGGTCAAAGTGTAGAGGAATTTGCCACTGCTCAAGCCGAGCTATGGAGAAACGGCATAGAGTCGAGCTTTCAAGATCTTGAGCGAGTAAAAATTTTAAAAGAGAGCGCTAGCTTTAACATCTACACACCAAAAAGCTCAGCTGGCATAGGCGTAGCGCTACTTAGTGACTTTGCCTGCCCAAATATCACTGATGAAGAAATTTTTAGCAACTATATAAATTCGCTTGCAGCCTCGGTATTATCTCTTATTGGTATAAATTCTGAGGACATGAACTCAAAAGAACAGCTGCTCATCTCAACCATATTTGATACTAAATTTAAAGAGCAAAAAGATATCAGCATCGAAGAGCTTATAAATTTCATCGCAAATCCGCCTTTTAAAAAGATAGGCGTTTTTGATGTCGATACCTTCTATCCAAGCAGTGAGCGCCTAAGGCTTGCCATGAAGATAAATGCGCTCATCGCAAGCCCAAGTTTTAAAGGCTGGACTCAAGGCGTTAGACTAGAAATTTCAAAGATGCTATTTGACGAAAACGGCAAGGCAAAGTGTAATATCTTCACGATCTCGCACCTAAATGACGCTGAGAGGATGTTTTTTGTTACCCTTTTACTAAACGAAATCATCGCATGGATGCGCGGCACCGAGGGCACAAGCTCACTTAGAGCGATCCTTTATATGGATGAAATTTTTGGATTTTTCCCACCAAACGCAAACCCACCATCAAAAACACCTATGCTCACACTTTTAAAGCAAGCTCGTGCATTTGGTCTTGGCTGCGTCTTAAGCACGCAAAACCCAGTAGATCTTGACTACAAAGGTCTTAGCAACATCGGTACTTGGTTCATCGGCCGCCTCCAAACAGCGCAGGACAAAGCCCGCGTGATCGACGGACTAAGCGGCATCGCAGGCTCAAGCTTAGATAAAGCTTCGCTTGAAAATCTCATATCAAATTTGGCAAAAAGAAATTTCTTACTCAAAAATATAAACGAGGACGGCTTAAACGTCATCTCCACGCGCTGGGCGCTTAGCTATCTAAAAGGACCGCTCAGCCGCGAGCAAATTTCAAATTTGATGAAAGATAAAAAAGAAAATTTAAGCACTCAAAGCGTGGATAAAAGCGAGATGAAATTTAGCATAAAGCCCATAATCTCAAATGAGATTACGCAACTTTATGCTAACTCAAAAAGCCTCACGCCAAATTTATTTGCAAGTGCGAAGGTGAGAATTTATGACACCAAAAAAGGCATCGATAGCGTTTATGAAGTAAGCTATCTTTATGAACTAAACGAAAATGACAATGAGCCAAACTGGGATGAGGCTAGCGAAGGCATGCACGTTGATGCAATCGAAAATGAGCCAAGCAGTGCAAGCTTTGCAGCTGTGCCAAATTTCATAACGAGCGCTAAAAATTTTGATGCTTTAGAGAAAGATTTTAAAGAGTTTTTGTATAGAAATTTCAAATTTAACACCTTTGAAGCGATGGGAATTTACTCAAAAGAAAACGAGTCAAAAGAGGAGTTTTTCATAAGGCTTCAGGATAAGTGCAATGAAATTTTAGAGGAGCAAACTGCAAAACTCACGGCTAAATTTGAAAAAGAGCAAAAAAGCTTGCAAGACAAGCTAAATAAAGCTCTTGCAAAGCTTGATAAAGAGCAAAAAGAGATGACCACAAGCGGACTTGACGCTGCTATAAATATAGGCGCAAGCATATTTGGAGCGCTATTTGGCAACAAGCTCTTATCTCGCCAAAATGCTGGCAAAATCGCATCGAGTGCAAGAAGCGCAAACAAGGTTTTAAAAGAGCGAAGTGACGTCAAGCTTAGCGAGCAAAGCGTAAATGATATAAATTTAGCCATAAGCGAGCTTGAAGAGAAATTTGCGCAAGAGTGCGATGCGCTAAAAGAGGCAAATGATGTTAAAAACATCACTATAAACGAAACGCAAATTTCGCCAAAGAAAAGCGACATCTACGACGAAAAAGTCGTGCTTTTGTGGAGATGATTTATAAAAAAATTAGTATTTTTTTACTATCATTTCTGTTAAATTTAAAAGGTAAAATATGCAAAATTTAATACTTTATGCCATTAGTTATTTACTTGGAAGCATTCCATCTGGTCTCATTCTTGCAAAAATTTTTGGGCATGTTGATATAAAAAACGAAGGTAGCAAGAGCATCGGTGCAACAAATGTTTTAAGAGTTTTAAAACAAAAAGATCCAAAATTAGCCAAAAAACTAGCCATTTTAACGATAATTTGTGATGTTTTAAAAGGCGTTTTGCCACTTGTTGTCGCTTCACATTTGGGAGCTAGCCAAAGTGTACTTTGGACGATGGCGGTTTTAAGCGTGGCTGGACATTGTTTTTCTATATTTTTGGGCTTTCAAGGCGGCAAAGGTGTGGCAACTGGAGCTGGAGTGATCGCATTTTTCTTACCAGTTGAGATCATAATCGCTCTTGTCGTTTGGTTTTTGATCGGTAAATTTTTAAAAATTAGCTCTCTTGCTTCACTTTGTGCGTTGATAGCTCTCATAGCATCAAGCTTTATAATCCACCCAGAGTTAGATGAAATTTACACACACGCTCCAATACTAATCATCGCATTTTTGGTGGTTTATAAACACATACCAAATATCGTTCGTTTAATATCTGGCAAGGAGAAAAAAGTCGTATGAAAAGCGAGATGACGACGATCATTAAAGATTATAAATTTGAAACGATCATCGGAATGCTTGATTTTGAGCGAGTCGCTAAGCAAGAGGTGCAAATAAATCTAGAAATTTGCTCAACTGGCTTTATTGATTATGTTTTAATTATTGGCTTTGTTAAAAATTTTTACAATGAAAGACAGTTCCAAAGCGTTGAAGAGTCTCTTGAAGAAACCAGCAAAGCATTAAAAGAGAAATTTAGCTCACTAACTAGCCTTAAAATGGAAATTTTAAAAACTGAAATTTTACCAAACGTAGTTGTTGGAGCAAAAATAAATACTATTTTTTAAAAATTTATTAAACTATCTTGAAATATTGCTTAATTTATGATACAATCGCCCATAAATTTTAGTTTAAGGAAGCAAAATGCGTATTTTAATAGTTGAAGATGAAGTGACGCTAAATAAGACGATTGCTGAGGGCTTGCAGGAGTTTGGCTATCAAACTGATAGCTCTGAAAATTTTAAAGATGCTGAATACTATATAGGTATCAGAAATTACGATCTAGTTTTGACTGATTGGATGCTCCAAGATGGCGATGGCATAGATCTTATAAACATCATCAAACATAAATCTCCACGCACTTCAGTTGTAGTTCTTTCTGCAAAAGATGACAAAGAAAGCGAAATAAAAGCACTTAGAGCTGGTGCTGATGACTATATCAAAAAACCATTTGATTTTGATATCCTAGTAGCTAGACTTGAAGCTAGACTACGCTTTGGCGGCACAAATATTATAAAAATCGATGAGCTCATCATAAATCCAGATGAGGAGAAGATCACATATTTGGGTCGTGATATTGAGCTTAAGGGCAAACCTTTTGAAGTCTTAACTCATCTTGCAAGACACTCAGATCAGATCGTATCTAAAGAGCAACTGCTTGATGCTATCTGGGAAGAGCCAGAGCTTGTAACTCCAAACGTTATTGAAGTCGCTATCAACCAAATCCGCCAAAAAATGGATAAACCACTAAATATTTCAACAATTGAAACTGTTAGAAGACGCGGATATAGATTTTGTTTTCCCAAAAAAGCCTAAGGAATAGATTTATACTACAATTAGCATCTGGTGCTATGATGCTAATTGTAGTTATTTCGGTAATGCTTTATCACTATATAAGGGTTACCGTTTTTCAAAGTGTAGTTAATGAGCTAAACTATCAAGCCGAAGCTTATAAAAAAAATCCTCAGAATTTCAATCCTTTAAATTCAAAAACATTTACGATAGAAAATCCAAACAAAACTCTAGCAACGATAAAAACAGACGAGCCACAAGATAAAGAAACATATATCATAACGCAAAAATTAAAGGATCAAAGTAAAACTATTTTAATAACAAAACTCGATGAAAGTAGTTATTTAAGCCTAGAAAAAGATACTACTCTTCAAGCTCATATAGTAGAAGAAATTTTTATAGATATTATAATCGTAAATGTGTCAGCGATACTTTTGGTGCTTTTTTATGCACTATTTTTATCAAGAATGCTTTTAATACCTATAAAAATTTTGAGTCACAAACTTACAAATTTAGACGAAAAATTTCTTCATGAAATCGATATAAAAAGTCTACCAGATGAGTTTTTACCACTTGGGCAGAGTATAAATAGGCTAATCTCTCGCATCCAAACATTTGTCTTATACCAAAAAGAACTTTTTGTAGGCGTGGCACATGAGCTAAAAACACCGCTGGCTGTAATGAAAACAAAAAATGAAGTTACGCTTTTAAAGCCACGCGAGAGCGAAAAATATATCGAGGCACTAAAATCAAACAATGAAGCTATAAACGGCATGAACGCGATGATAAGTTCTGTGCTTGAGATCGGTCGCCAAGAGGGAGCCCAGTTTGAAGAGCCAGTAAATACCGATGTCATAGGATTTTTAAAAAAACTTGTGAAAAACTATGAGATACTTGCGAAAAATGATGAAAAAAATATAAAACTGGACCTAAAACCAGAAATTTTAAATCTAAAAATACAAACTAGCTTGCTAACTCACATTGTGCAAAATTTTGTTCAAAATGCCATTAAATTTTCACCAAAAAATAGCACCATTACGATTAGCTCTAAGCTTATAAAAAATAAATTTATCATCGAAGTAATAGATGAAGGAATAGGCATAGATGAGAGTAAAGATTTATTTGCTCCATTTAAAAGATATGGCGACAAAGGTGGTGCTGGGCTTGGGTTGTTTCTAGCTAAAGGTGCAGCACAGGCTCTTGGTGGCGAAGTAGACATTAAAAATAGAAACGATAGAAGCGGTGCAGTCGCAAGCCTAGTTTTAAATATAAAAGGATAAAAATGGCAAAGAGAACCGCAGTAATCGACCTTGGCTCAAATTCCATGCGAATGGCAATATTTGAGAGAACGTCACGCTTAGCATTTTTTATACTAGCTGAATATAAAACAAAAGTGCGTCTAGGTGAAGGCGGATATGGCTCAAACAATGAAATATCCGAAAGCTCAATGGAAAAAGCGCTAAAGGCTTTTAGAGAATTTTCAAATATCATAAAAAGCTACAAATGCAATAAAGTCTTATGTGTTGGTACTTCAGCGCTTAGGGACGCTCCAAACGCAAATGTTTTGATTTCTCTTTTAAGAAAAAAACTTGGCATAAATTTAAAAGTCATAGACGGCAAAGAAGAGGCTACTTTTGGTGCAATCGCGGCCAAGAATTTACTCCATAACATCGCTGAATGCGTCACTATTGATATCGGTGGCGGATCAACTGAGCTTGCCAGAATAAGCAAAGGCAAAATAATAGATACGCTCTCACTTGACATTGGTACAGTTAGGTTAAAAGAGCTTTTTTTTGATAAGAAAAACTTAAATAAGTTGCCAAAATTTTTAGAACAAGTTACAAAACAGATAGATGAGCGATTTAAATGCCAAAATATAATCGCTATTGGTGGCTCTCTTAGAGCGATATCATCTGCTATAATGAGCAAAAATTTATATCCACTCTCATCACTGCATGGCTTTTGCTATAAGCTTAGCGACGAGCAAGCCTACATCGAGAGCATTGCAAATGTTAGCGTGCTTGAGCTAAATAAATTTCCTATTAAAAAAGATAGATACGACACCATTAGAGAAGGCGCACATATCTTTTTAGCCCTTGCCGAAGCTCTAAATGCCAAAAATATTATAACAAGTGGGGTTGGCGTAAGAGAGGGAGTGTTCTTAAAAGATTTTTTACGCCCTAGCATTAAATTTCCGCAAAATTTTAATCCAAGTATCAAAAGTTTGCAAGATCGTTTTATATTATCATGTAATAAATCGGTCACAAGATATGCAAAAGATATATTTATGGTATTAAAAAAGCTTCACGGTTTAAGCGATAACTATCTTGAAGTGCTTTTAGTTGCTACAAAACTTCACAATGTCGGTCAAGAGATTGGCTTTTATGGCGATCATAAAAACTCAGCCTATATAGTCCTAAATGCCTTAAATTATGGCTTTTCGCATGAACAAAAAGCATTGATTGCAGTAGTAATTGGCACAAACGGAAAGAAAAACATCTATGAATTTGAGCGATATAAAAATTTACTTCCAAAAGCCGAGTGTATAAGATGGCTAAGTTTTATACTCTCACTAGCAAAGGCACTTGATCTAACCTGTGAAAGGCCAAATCTAAACTTCGAATTTAGTGGGCATACGCTGAAAATAGAAGGTGCAAAAGAATTTGCTATGGCAAAAGAAGAGATAAAAAAGATCACAAAGCCTGAAATTTTTGCTATTTCGTTTGTATAAATTTTGAAACTAACTTTAACGCATAAATTTAAATTGGATGAGAATTTTAGCTAAAACTACTAAAATTCTCCGCTCATTTTATCTTTATAGTTACTTAAACTATTTTTTCGTTCTTCTAAAAATGAGCTTAGTTTTTTCTTGTTCTCTTCGAAAAATATAGCAAAATCCTGCTCATTTTGTATCTTGTCTTCACCAAAGCTATCAAGCATTACATTTGAGCTACCAACTATCACCAAATAACGCCTATTTTCATAGCTTAATAACATTAGTTTATTAGTACGATCAAGATATTTTTCATAGATGATATTTACGCCACTATTTTGATTTTTAAGTAGCCAGTTCATTGATTTTGTATCATTTTGAGACTGATTTCTAGGTGTTTTAAATCCGCCAAAATCATTACTCTTTGAAGTAATATATCTTTTAAATACATATAAAAATACAAGAAGCGCAATAAGCACACTTAAGACTATAAAATATCTTGAGTCTATATTCAGCATAGGCTCTTCATCTGCCTTTGGAGTACTAGGGGTCTCTATTTTTGCACTAGCTTGAGGCATATTTTGTATTTGAGGTTTTGCATTTTTTAGAGTTACACGAATGCGGAGTCCAAAACTATCAGTCGTCTTTGAAGCATTTACGATAATAGCATCATTTGAGCGTAAATTTAAGACAAGTGAGTTTTGCTTTGGCTCTATCTCAAGCTCTTGAATAATCTTTGAGTTTATATCTTTGCTAGCACTTTGATCGTAATTTAGCGAATTTAATATCAAAGACGTTGTGTCCTTTTCGCGCTTTTGAAAGATATTTCCTTCATAAGGTGCATCAAAGCTAAGCATAATATCGACTCTATCAGCACGTTCATAGATATTGTAAGTTAATAGGTTTGAAGCTAAAATTTGAGTTACAAAAAGTAAGAAAAATAGTATAAATTTCATAAAAGTTCTTTTTTGAAGTACTGAATAACTGACTTTGAGTCCAAAATTTCATTTATCCTGATGGCTAAATTTTTCTCATAAACCATTACTTCGCCTTTTCCAAAAATTCTATTATTTATATATAGCTCCACACTCTCACCAGCTGGCTTTTCAAGGTCTATGACCGAACCAGCTTCAAATTTCAAAAGCTCATTTATGCTAACCGTGGTAGTTCCTAGCTCAGCTATAAAATCAACGCTTATATCCATAAGCTCATCATAGCTCTTAAAAAGCCCTAGCTGCTCTAGCGTCTCTATCGCACTCTCGTCGTTCATTGTATGTCGTAGCCTATTTGAAATGTTCTATTTTTTATTTTATATACAAATTTCTCTTTTAGCTTTATGCCGAAATTTTCAACTTCACCTAAAAATTCAGGTGTCCCAAGTTTATAAGTATTTGGCTCTTTTTCGTTTAGCAAATTTTTAGCTTTGCCAATGATCTGATTTGCTATCTCTTTACAAAGATCGTCTAGATCACCACCATCAACATCTTCGTGACCAAAAAAGGCATTCATGAAAATTTTCAAAGTATCTTTTTTAAAAAATAGGTAAAAATGATACTCACTTTTGCCCTTATAGACTGGTATGCTAGCTCCGTAAAATCCTTTGCCTAGACTCTTACCAAACTCTAAATCTAGCCCTAAAGTATCCTTACAAAGATAGCTTGTAGCTTCATCTATAACTTTTCTCATATCTCTTCCTTAAGACTTGAAATGCATTTTCAATTATACTTTGGCTTTACTAAATTAGCTATAAATTTATTAAGCATTTTAAAAGAGTTTATCTATCTCTTTTACTAGCTTTTCACCGCTAAATTCGGCACAAAGCTTAACTATTTGCGTACCTATGATTGCTCCATCAGCATATTTTTTTACCTCATTAACATCATCTTTGTTTTTTATACCAAAGCCCACAGCCACTGGCAAATCGCTCTTTTTCTTAAGCTCTAGGACCAAATTTTTTATCCTATCTTCATCAGCCCTTTTTGAACCGCTAACGCCGATCGCACCAAGAGCGTAAATAAAACCTGAGCCAAATTTTAAAATTCCATCCGCCCTACCCCCAGAGGTGACACTGATAAGTGGTATCAGGCTTAGATTTAGCTCCTTGCACTTTAGAGCAAATTCCTCACACTCCTCACAAGGCAGATCGGGCACGATAAAGCCGCTTACTCCTGCCTCAACCGATCTTTTTAGAAATTTATCAACGCCGTAAGCAAAGATGATATTAAAATAGACCAGAAAAACAAGTGGCTTTGTCACTTTTGTCTTACAACTCTCAAGCATGTCAAAGACGACGTCCGTATTTACGCCATTTTGCACCGTCTCAAAGCTAGCTTGCGCGATGAGTTTACCGTCAGCCAGAGGATCAGAGTAAGGGATGCCGATCTCTACTAGATCAAGCGTACTCTCATCTAAATTTTCTAAAAATTCCTTCGTTTTTTCTAGGCTTGGATATCCAGCCACGATGTAGCCGATGTTTGCTTTTTTGCCGCTAAATGCGCTTCTTATCTTATCCATAAATTTTTCCTTTTTCGTAGCCGATAACCGTATTTATGTCCTTATCGCCCCTGCCTGAGACGTTTACGACGATGACGCTTTTTTTATCAAGTTTTGGGCAAAGCTTTTCTAGATACGCCAGTGCGTGTGCGCTTTCGATGGCTGGGATGATGCCCTCCATCTTGCTTAAGAAATAAAGAGCGTTTATGCATTCATCGTCAGTTACAGCTTCGTATTTTACCCTTTTGATGTCGTTTAAGTGGGCGTGCTCTGGACCGATGCCTGGGTAGTCTAAGCCTGCTGAGATGCTGTAAACTGGCGAGATCATGCCATACTCGTCTTGCAAGACCGTAGTTTTCATGCCGTGGATGATGCCGGTTTTGCCTTTGCTAAGCGTAGCTGCGTGATAAGGCGTCTCTATGCCAAGGCCGCCAGCCTCGATACCTACTAAATTTACACTCTCATCGTCTAAAAATGCGCTAAAAATTCCAATAGCATTACTGCCGCCTCCAACGCAGGCGATGACGTAGTCGGCCTTTTTGCCATACTCTGCAAGCTGAGCTTTGGCCTCTGTGCCGATGATGCTTTGAAAATCACGCACGATCTTTGGATATGGGTGCGGGCCAACGGCTGAGCCGATGACGTAAAATGCACTCTCTATCTCGTTTACCCACGCTTGTATGGCCGCCGTAGTCGCCTCTTTTAGCGTTTTTAAGCCGTCTTCTACGCTCACCACTTTTGCTCCAAGAAGCTGCATACGAAAGGCATTTAGCTGCTGTCTAGCAACATCCGTAGCCCCCATATACACGTCGCACTCCAAGCCCAAAAGTGCCGCAGCAGTCGCTGTCGCCACGCCGTGCTGACCAGCTCCAGTCTCAGCTAAAATTTTCTTTTTGCCCATTTTTTTAGCAAGTAGCGCTTGAGCAAGAGCGTTATTTATCTTGTGCGCACCTGTGTGGTTTAGATCCTCTCTTTTTAGGTAAATTTCATGTCTGTAGTGCTCGCTCAGGCGCTTTGCAAAAAAAAGCGGACTAGGCCTACCCACATAATTTTTAAGCAGATCATCAAGCTCGTCTTTAAATTCCTTAGTCTTTGCGATGCTAGCATAGGCGCTTTCCAGCTCATCAAGGGCAAACATCACCGTTTCAGGCACGAACTGCCCGCCAAATTTTCCAAAATATGCTTTACTATTCATCTTCTACCTCACCTATGATCTTTAAAATTCTCTCTATCTTTTGCGCGTCTTTTATGCCGTTTTCGTCCTCGACTTTTGAGTTGATATCGACTAGATATGGCTTAAATTTGAGCGCCTCTTTTATGTTGTGCTCGCCTATGCCCCCAGCCATGCCAAATTTAAATTTGACCTCTTTTAAAATTTCCCACTCAAAGCTAGTGCCGTTTCCGCCTAAATTTTCGCCCTTGCAGTCAAAAAGCGCCATGTCAAAATGCTTAAAATCAACCTCTGGCAAGCTATCTTTCACGCTAAAAACCTGCCAAATTTCTTGTCCCATATCTTTTAAATTTGCATGTAAATTTTCGCTCACCCCTCCGTGCACCTGAGCGACATCAAGTTCCGCAAACTGACAAATTTCCATTATCTCGCACTCACTTTGATCAGCAAAAACGCCAACTACTTTTTTGCCTTTGGCGTGAGCAAATTTAGCTATCTGCCTAGCTAAATTTAACTCGACTCTTCTTTTGCTTTTGGCAAATATTAGCCCTATATAATGGACTCCAAGCTCGCAAACCGCACTTGCTTCATCTAGTGTTTTGATACCACAAATTTTAACTAGCGCCATTACGCTTGCGCCTTTATAAACTCTTCATAAAATTTATACGCCCTGCCACTTTTTATCACTTCAAGCACCATATTTTTGGCTTCGTCTAGGCTCGTTGCGCCGTCTGCTGCATAAAGCGCAAACATCGCGTTAAAGACCACGATGTCAAATTTCGCCCCCTGCTCCTCGCCCTTTAGCGTGCGGATCAAGGTTTTGGCGTTTTCCTCTGACGTGCCGCCCTCGATGTCGCTGTGAAGCGCTCTTTTAAAGCCAAACTGCTCTGGCGTGATGCTGTACTCAAAAATTTCGCCATTTTTTAGCTCAACAACGCTTGTTTCACTGCAAAGAGTGATCTCGTCTAGTCCGTCATCTCCGCGAACGACTAGAGCGTGCTTTCTGCCAAGGATTTTAAGCGTCTGGGCATAGAGTTTTAGAACAGGCTTATGATAGACGCCAACTAGCTGGTTTGTAAGGTTTAAATTTGGATTTAATAGCGGTCCAAGCACGTTAAATACGGTTCTTATGCCAAGTCTTTGGCGCACCTCTCTCACCTCACCAACTAGCGGGTGGAAAAATGGCGCATGAAAAAAGGCTAAATTTTTACTAGCTAAATTTTCACACTGTTTTGCCAGTGATTTTTCACTTTTTACGCCTAAAATTTCAAGCACATCAGAGCTACCTGACTTGCTTGAAACTGCTTTATTGCCGTGTTTTGCGACCTTTACGCCAAGGCTTGCAAGGATAAATGCCACAGTTGTTGAGATATTTATCGTCTTAAAGCCGTCGCCTCCAGTGCCGCAAAGATCGATCATAGGCGTGTCATCACGGTAAGTTTGCGAGTATTTTAGGATATTTTTCGCGAGCGCAGCAAGACTTTTTGGGTAGAGGCTCTTTTCGCTTATAAGCACCAAAAGTGCCGAAAGCTGCACGATCTCGTACTCTTTACTGGCTATTATCTCACAAATTTGCTCAAAGTCACTATCATCAAGCGGTATGCTCTCTTGAAGCTTGATAAGATATGGCTTAAGTGAGCGAATTTTTGGCTCTTTAACCTCATCTTTTGCTTTGTAATTTACAAAATTTTCAACTATCTTTTTACCGTATTGCGTAAAGTAGCTCTCAGGGTGAAACTGGATACCAAATATCGGCTTATCTTTTACGCTAAGTGCCATAACTACGCCATCATCGCTCACCGCATCAGCACTCAAGCTAGCTGGGAGCTCATCAACATAAAGTGAGTGGTAGCGCATAACCTCAAAGCGCTCAGGCAACCCATAAAAAAGTGGCTCTTTATTTTTTACATCAATAAAAGATGTTTTTCCATGAAGTGGGTCATCTAGTCTTTTTATCTTTGCACCAAAACTAAGTCCTATAGCTTGGTGTCCGAGGCAAATTCCAAGTACTGGCACACCAAGGTCTGCCTGCAAAATTTCTAAGCAAACTCCACTATCTTTCGGATGCTTTGGTCCTGGACTTAAGATTATCTTGCTTGGGTTTAGTTTTTTGATCTCATCAAGCGTGATCTTGTCATTTCTAACACATTTAACCTCTTCATCGGTAAGCTCTTTAACATATTGCTCGACATTAAAAACAAAACTATCGTAATTATCTATGAGTAAAATCAACCTATATCCTTTAAATTTAGCAGCTGTTGAGCCTTGGCTAAATTTCTATAATTTTAGGCAAAATTATAACTAAAAGAAAGTTTAATTAGGCTTTTGTACGGCTTTCGTAGGCTTTTAAAAGTGAAAGCATGTCGACGTTTTCTAAATTTACACCAGTTGGCACGCCCTGGGCGATCTTGCTAAATGAAATTTCACTCATCCCTAGCTTGTCCTCGACGTAAAGCATGAGCGCGTCTGAATTTAACCCCGGCGTAAAGGCAAAAACAACCTCTTTTGAGCCATTTTGCGTGATAGCACTTCGCAGCCTCTCTATGGCGTCATCATCGATCTCGTCAAGCACGAAGTAAAGGCCGTTATAAATGCCATTTTGCTCAAAAACCAAGATATCTTTTGGGCTCTCAACCAGCAAAATGACCTCACTGTCCCTGCTCTCGTCGCTGCAAATGTCACAAATTTCATTTTCACTTAGCCCACCGCAACGCTCACAACGTTTGATAAACCTCACCGCATCTTCGATATTTTGAGCGAGCCTTAGCCCTGCAAAGCTATCTTGCATGCAGACAAAATAGGCAAACCTTGCGGCTGATTTTTTACCGACACCTGGCAGCTTGGCAAAAGACTCAGTTAGTTCGTTAAATTTCTCTAAGCCCCTTTTCATGCGCGTTTTGCCTTTGCACGAAGTAAAATTTTAAAGACGTGATAGCCGTCTTCGTAGTCATAAACTAGTTCAAATTTTTGCATCTGACAAATTTGCTCGATGATATAAAGTCCAAGCCCCATACCACTTCCTGCACTCACCTTATCGCCTCTAACAAAGGCTTGTTTGTAGTAGTCAATCGGATGATTTAGCTTTTTGCCTAAATTTTTAACCGCTATAAATTCGCTATCGCAGATCAAGATGGCCTTTTTGTCCTCTGCGTATTTTAGGGCATTGTCTATCAAATTTTTAATCGCCAAACTAAAAAGCTGAAAATCCACTCTTAATATGACGTCATCTCTGATGTCGCAGCTCACTCGCTCTTCAAATTTATCAAGCATGAGCATATCCTGCACCTGCTCTAAAATGAGCGAGAAATGGCACTCTTGATAGTTTAGCGCGTAGCTTTTAGAAAGGAGCTGCTCGACCTTGCTAAATTCATTTATCAGCATCTCAAGTCGCTCAAAAACGTTTATGAGCCTCATCTTTTGGGTCTCATTTGCAACCATTTCAGAGACGATCCTACCTTTGCCAATCGGAGTCTTTAGCTCATGCATGATCGCACGCAAAAATAGCTGCCTTGAGCGGATGAGCTCTCTTATCTTGCAAACGGCATTATCAAACTCAACAGCGACTTGTCCGATCTCATCTTGCTCATTTTCATTTAGCCTAGCCGTCATCGCCATTTCCATATTTCCACTGGCAAATTTTCTGATATCTTTACTAAGCCTTCTAAGTGGTGAAAGACTTCTAAGAACAGAAACATAAAGTGAAATTAGAAGGGCTGAAACTATCAAAAACGCGACCCAAAGCGGATCATTTACGTGTCTTGCGTCATTACTTTCAAGAAGTAGCTGAAAAGATGGGTTTTTAATAAGCAAATACAAATCGCCTTTGTAATTAACTGATTGCACCACTCCAAGAGGTGTGTGCTGCGTAAAAACAACAGTTCCATTTGTAGCTATTGAAGTGGCTAAATTTTTATTTCCAACATACTCTAAGTAAAAATTTTTAAAATAATGTTCTAAATCTCTTGGGGGATTTCCACGTTCATAGAGTGCGACAAGATAGTTCATCGCACTTATTTGTCTATCCTTTAGTTTTTCTAAAGCGCTTTCTTGCTGAATGTTTGCAAAAGTTACAAAGAGCAAGCACATCAGCGAGAAAGCTATGGCAAAGATAATAGTTATCTTCGTAGTTATGGAATATTTCATCCGATAAGCTTATATCCTATGCCTCTTACTGAAAATATATGTTTTGGGGCTTTTGAGCTATCACCGATTTTTGATCTAAGGCGTCCGATAATAACATCTAAGCTCTTTGAGTCTTTATCTTTTAGGCTTTTACAGTTATAAACTAGCTGCTCACGTGATACTGAAAAGCTGTGTTGCTTAATGAGATAAGTTAAAATTTCATACTCAGCTGGAGTAAGCGCTAACGGCTCATTGTTAAAGTAAATTTCGTGGCGTTTATCATCGATCCTAAATGCGCTATCAACGACCTCTTCTTGTACTTCATTTGTCTTTTTGTATCTTCTTATAAGACTTGTGATACGAGCATACATCTCTTTTGGATCGTATGGTTTTGGCAAATAATCATCAGCACCAAGCTGAAGTCCAACAACCTTGTCGCTAATATCGCTTCTAGCTGAACTTATGATGATAGGAATGTCGTATTTTTGGCGAATTTCTTTACAAACCTCAAGCCCATCAATGCCCGGCAAAGTAAGATCAAGTATTAACAAATCATAGTTTTTTATCCCGGCACTAAGTCCTAAATATGGATCTTCAAAATTCGTAACTTTTATATTAAAACTATCAAGATATTCAGATAAAATTTGCGCAAATTCTGGATCGTCTTCTATCATTAAAACATTAACCATGAATTATCCTTTTTATTAAAAATAGTAGAGATTATACGGCAAAAATGTAAATTCTTTTTTAAATTTAAACTTTTTTGGGTAAAATCCCATATTTAAAATAAGCTTAATTAACAAGGAAAAATGTGGAATTTGACTATTACGAAATCCTTGAAATTTCAAGAAATGCAAGCGGAGATGAGATCAAAAAAGCCTTTAGAAGGCTTGCTTTAAAATATCATCCAGATAGAAATTCTGGCGACAAAGAGGCTGAACTAAAATTTAAACAGATAAATGAAGCTTATCAAGTTTTAAGCGACGAGCAAAAACGCTCTATCTACGACAGATATGGCAAAGAAGGCCTTGAGGGTCGATTTGGTAGCGGTGGCGGGTTTAGTGCCGATTTTGACCTTTCAGATATTTTTGACTCATTTTTTGGTGGCGGTTTTTCAAGTAGTTCTAGGCAGAGAAAAAGATACTCTGAAAAATACTCAGCCGATCTTGAAATTCCTATAAATTTGGAGTTTAACGAAGCTATTTTTGGTTGTGAAAAAGAGATAAAATTTGATCAAAAAGTGCCTTGCCCAACATGCAATGCAACCGGCAGTAAAGATGGCAAGAGCAAGACTTGCCAGCACTGTGGCGGAAGTGGCAGGATAACACGCGGAAATGGCTTTATGAATATCGTCCAAGAGTGTCCATATTGTCACGGAAGCGGTGAAGTAATAAGCGAACCATGCCCCGATTGTAACGCGAAAGCTTATAAAATCCAGCAACAAACTGTAAAGATTACCATCCCTGAAGGCGTTGATAGCGGCATGAGAATGAGAGTAGCTGGTAAAGGCAATATCGGCACAAACGGCGTTCAAGGCGATCTTTATGTAAGCATAAACGTAAAAGAAGATAAGCATTTCATTCGTCACAATGATGATGTTTATCTAGAAATTCCTGTCTTTTTCACGCAAGCTATACTTGGTGAAAGCATAAAAATTCCAACGCTTCGAGGAGAAACTGAGCTAAAACTACCTGTTGGAGCAAAGGACAAGCAGCAATTTATCTTTGAAAATGAAGGTATAAAAAGCGTGAATTCGCGCAAAAAAGGTAGGCTTGTAGCGCAAATTTCTATTCAAACGCCTGAAAAACTAAGCGATGAGCAAAAAGAGCTTTTAAATAAGCTTCAAGCTAGCTTTGGTATAGAATCAGGCAAATCAAATACCGATGAAAGCGTCTTTGATAAGATAAAAAGCTGGTTTAAAGGCGATGAGCCAAAAGGCAAAAAGAAAAAATAAATTTAAATTTGTGACGTTAAATTTGACGTCACAAATTCTTTCAAAATAAATTTTATATATCCTAATTTTTACAAGTAAATTTCACAAAAATTTTAAAATTTCATGAACGGGGAATTTTGGCTCCAAATTTAGTAGCCTGCTAAGGCGAGTGAGATAAGATTTTAAAATTTATAGAAATAAAACAACATATATTTTTGTTCTTTTATTAAGAGAGAAGGGAGTTTAAATTACGGTCTGCTTGCAGTTGCGAGCTAGCAAAGCAAAAGAACTCCATTCTCCCTTAATAATCCCTCTACCCTGACACGTTCAAGGTGCATGCGTTTTGCTATCGAGCAAGTGTCAGGTAAATCTTAGCAGTCAATTCTTACGAGCAAGCAAAATTTTAAAATTTGCAAGAGAGTATAAATTTACTCAGTTGCAAGCTCCAAATAATAATCAAGCTGATCGCGTCTGATGATACGTATAAGGTTCGTGCTACCCTCAACGCCCGTAGGGTGACCGGCAGTGACAAGATAGGTCTTGTCGTGTTCGACATATCCCTCTTCATACGCCTTTTTCATGACATTTGCTAAAAGTGAGCTAAGCTTTGTTTTTTCTAGTACAAGTGCTGGCGTAACACCCCAAGCAAGAGTAAGCATGTGCGATGTCTGTTCATCGTGAGCGACTGCGATGATGTCGATGTTTGTGCGGTTTCTAGCTAATTTTATAGCTGATTTTCCTGAGCCAGTGATTGAGATTAATGCATCTGCTTTTATGCGAACAGCAAGAGATGCAGCACTACTTGCCACCATATCAGTCTCGTCAAAAAAGTCAAACTCATCAAATTTATTATATGGATAGATACTTTGTGTCTGTATGATCGTTTTACTCATCGCCTCTACGACTGCGACTGGGTTTTTACCGATCGCACTCTCCTCACTTAGCATAACAGCATCAGTGCCGTCTAACACGGCATTTGCTACGTCGCTGATCTCCGCTCTTGTAGCAGTTTCATGCTCTGCCATACTTAGCATCATCTGCGTTGCAGTAATGACTGGCTTGCTTGCTGCATTTGCTTTTTTGATGATGAGCTTTTGTATGGTTGGCACCTTGTAAAATGGCAGTTCTATGCCAAGATCGCCACGAGCTACCATGATACCATCGCTCTTTGCAATGATGTCGTCTATATTTTCAACCGCATCAAATTTCTCGATCTTAGATAAAACGGCAGCTCTTGAGCCAAATTCTTTTAAGATATTTTTTGCCTTTATTACGTCATTTGCATCTTGCACGAAGCTAATGGCAACAAAATTTACGCCATGTTTTGCGCCAAATTTCATATCTTCTTTATCTTTTGGAGTGATGATCTCGATGCCAAGGGCTGTATTTGGAAAATTTACGCCTTTATTTGAGTTTAAAATTCCATCATTTTCAATGATAGTTTTTACTATTTCTTTACCTTCGCTGACAACCTTTGCTCTTATAGAGCCATCATAGAGATAGACATACTCGCCAACCTTTAGCATAGGCAAAATTTGAGGCTGGTTTAGGCTTACTTTATAAATTCCTTTTCCCACTTTTTCACCGATGATCTCATCAGCATAGATACTTAGTTCATCACCAGCCTTTAGATAAAATGGCTCACTAAGCTTACCAACTCTGATCTTTGGGCCACAGATATCTTGTAAAATTCCTATTCTTTTATTTAGCTTTTTTTCGATATTTCTTATCTTGTCAATGTTTGATTTATGGTATTCGTGTGTCCCATGGCTAAAATTTAAACGAAAGACATTGACACCTGCTTTTACCATCGCCTCCATTGTCTCTTCATTATCACTCGCTGGCCCCAAAGTAGCTACGATTTTTGTCTTTTTTATCATTTTTATGCCCCATAAATTTGATTTTTGCGATTATAACACATTTTAATAATGTAATTTTTTGTATAATAGGCAAAATTTCAAAGGAGAAGATATGAATAAATTTTTATTAGCGTCTCTTGGTTTAGCAGCTGTTGCTTGCGTTGCTATGGGAGATGATAAAGTTTATAAGCTAAAGCTTGCTAGCTCATGGGAGAGTACTATGCCAGTGCTTGGTGATGTGCCAAAAGAGCTAAAGGACAAAGTTGAAAAGATGAGCAATGGCAGACTTGAGCTAAGGATTGATTATCCATCAAAGCATAAATCACCTTTTGCAATGCTTGATTTTGCTAAAAGCGGTCAATACGACATTACCTACACAAGTAGCTATTATTATAAAGGCAAAGATGCTAAAACTATATTTTTTACAGCAACTCCATTTATGATGAATACTGACGAGCAAACAGCTTGGTATGAATTTGGCGGTGGTAAGGAGCTTGAGGCAAAAGTTTACGATCCATACAATATCAAAATTTTTAGAGCTGGAAATACCGGCATGCAAATGGGTGGCTGGTTTAAAAAAGAGATAAAATCACTAGATGATATCAAAGGTTTAAAGATAAGAATTCCGGGCTTTGGTGGTGAAATTTACGCTAAACTTGGCGCTAACATCAATACTATCCCAACTGGTGAGCTTTATATGGCTCTTGAGATGGGAACGATCGACTCAGTCGAATGGGTAAGCCCAGCTTATGATATGGCGCTTGGCTTTCACAAAGTGGCAAAATACTACTACACAGGCTGGCAAGAGCCAAACGGTGAAACTCAGTTTTTCTTTAATAAAAAATCATACGAGAAGCTTCCAGATGATCTAAAAGCGATCTTTGAAGCAGCTGCAGCTGAAGTAGCAAGAGATGCAAATACAAAAGTATTTTATTCAAACGTCGAGTACTGGGATAAAATGAAGAGCGAGTATCCAGACATCCAAGTAAAATCTTTCCCTCCAGAAGTAATCGCAGCTCTTAAAAAAGCTACAAATGAACTTCTTGATGAAGAGAGTGCTAAAGATCCACTATTTAAAGAGATCGTCGAGTCGCAAAGAGCTTTCCTTAAAAAAGCAAGAGAATGGACTAAAATTTCAGACTACGCTTATATCAAAACAAACGAATAGTAAAATTTAGCAGGGATCTTCCCTGCTTTTTATATTTATTCTAATTACTTTCAATAAAAATTTTAATCAAAACGTTTTTATACAAGCCATAATTTTTTACAAAAATAAATACTGGCGGCTATTATAGATAGAAAATTTCTCTCATTGAGCGCTCTATCTTTGACTCATCGAGTGTATTGTTAAAAAATAAATTTAGTGCCAAGACCGCTTGATATAAAAGCATATCAGCGCCATCTTTTACGTCAAGGCTATTTTGCTTGGCCATTTTTAAAAATGGTGTTTGTTTGCCATAAATCACATCAAATGCGAATTTAGCATCTTTAAAAATGCTTTTTAAAATTTCTTTAGGTGCTGGTAAAAAATCATCCTTTAGGCCAGCAGAGGTTGAGTTAATGACTAGATCAAATTTTTGCTCTTCGTAGTTATCCCAGCTAAAGCATTTGTACTCATCTTTAAATTTCTCAAGCCTATCTTTGCTTCTATTTAGTATGCAAACATCAACGCCTTGTTCTTTTAATGCATAAGTTATGGCATTTGCAGTACCGCCTGCTCCAAGGACAATAGCTTTTTTTATATCTTTAAAATTTTTTATTGCTTTTAAAAATCCAGGCGCATCTGTATTGTATGCATAAATTTTGTCATTTTTAAGCACAAGCGTATTTGCAGAGCCTATTTTACGGGCTACATCTGAAGCTTCATCGGCTAAATTTAAAGCCCACTCTTTATGTGGAAGTGTTACGTTTGCACCGTTTAATTTTAAGGATTTAAATTTATTGATTAATTCGCTACCATCTTTTAGCAAGACTCTTGTATAAAGTGCTTTTAAGCCCAGGTCTGCAATGGCTTTATTGTGCAGCCTCGGAGATACCGAGTGAGCTATTGGATCTCCAAAGACTGCGAATGTTTTCATTTTGCTCTAAAGATAAAAGCGTCTTTATTGATATCTTTTCTAATATCGCCTACTGCTTTTTGAAGCGTTTTTTCATCAAATGGACCAACTAAAATTTTAGTCAGTTCACCAACTTTTATAGTATTGTAGCTATATCCCTTAGCAGCGATCTTCTTCATATATTCAGCATTTGGATTAAATTTACTAGTCACAAATACTTGAACATAAGAGCCTTTTGTAGCAGGTTCAGTTTTAGCTACTTCAGCTTTTTTATCCGTTTTTTCTATTTTGGTTTCAACCTTCTTTTCAATCTTTTTATCTACTTTATTTTCAGTCTTAGCTGATTTTGCCTCGCTCTTTTTATCAGTAGCTGCGACTTTTTCGACTTTTTTAACTGGAGTATCTACCTTTGTCTCAGCTTTTTTTGCTGGTATTTCAGCAGGCTTTTCGATAGGCTTAACTATCTCTTTTGGCTCTTCAGTTTTAGAAACAGGCTTATTGTTTTCTTTATCTTTTAGCTTTTTGATCATATCTTCAAATTCATCTTGTTGCTTATTTTCAGGTACGATCGGTACTTGCTCAAAAAGCTGTGTATCGCCTTTTTTATTGTCTGAATTTGTATCAGCTATCGGAGCTTGTTTATCTACTGGCTGCTCAGCTGGTACTGGAGGAAGCACTAGTCTTGAATCAGCTTCATTTTGAGCTTGTGAAGGATCGCTTGAATTTACTAGCTTCATAGCCACTACAATGATCAAAAAAAGTATAATAAGAGCTGCTATAAATATAAGAAGTTTTTTTAGCTTCAATCCTCTTGCGTCATCATCTCTTTCTAAAAGAATATCTTTTAACTCATCATTTTCCACTTTTTATCCTTAATTACATATATTTTGACCAACTTGCCCCACGCTCTTTTTGATAGAGTTTATAAGGTAAAGTTAGTATGTTAAATTCTTTTGGCATATCGATATTTGGAAACATCCTCCACTCTTTAGGCAACTTCTGCGAAAGCTTTGCGTTGAGCATATTTGCTAGTTGGCAAGCCTCATTTAGCGTAGTGTGACCTTTATGCACATAAAGATGCAGATGTCCTGGCGTCTTACTCTCGTAGGCTGTAAAATTTATAAAGCCCTCTTCTCTTAGAAGAAGCTGTGCTTTATGCCAAAATCTATCTGGAGTTCTGCCGTTATAGTCAAAGACTATATTTTCAACTTTATCATTTGCATTTATTAAAGAGTGTGCGATAACAGCTTTGCCCTCTTCATGCTCTTTCATAATATTATAGGTCAGTGGCTCATTTATCTTTTCAAATTTATCAAAGAAAATTTTACCTCTGTATTCTATTTTATTAACGATCGTATCACGCTTGATATAGTAGTGAGTTGTAATAATCTTTATAAGTGCCGTATCAATACTTTGCATCAAAATGTCGCTTTATCATAGATTATAAATTTATGAGCAAGTTCAACTAGCTCAGCTTTTGTCTTCTCTTGCAAAGATGTGTTGTTTATGTCGCTTAGCACATCAGCTATTTTGTTTGCTATTAGTTCAAACTCAGCTTCTTTCATCCCACGAGCCGTAAGCGCAGGACTACCAACACGTATACCACTTGTGATAAATGGGCTTCTTGTCTCGCCTGGAACCGTATTTTTATTTACCGTTATTCCAGCATTTCCAAGAGCGATATCAGCGTCTTTACCGCTAAATTCACGATTTAAAAAGCTCATCAAAATTAGATGGTTATCGGTACCACCACTCACTAGGTCAAAACCTCTTTTTATTAGTACTTCGCCTAATTTTTTAGCGTTTGCTTTTACTTGTTTGGCGTAAATTTTCCACTCAGGGCTAAGGTTGTGCTTAAAGCCAACTGCCTTTGCTGCGATGACATGAACTAGTGGTCCGCCCTGAATGCCTGGAAAAATAGAGGCATTTATCTTCTTAGCATACTCTTCGTTGTTTGTCATAATGATACCGCCTCTTGGGCCTCTTAGGGTTTTATGCGTAGTTGAGCTTACGACATCGCAGTATGGAAAAGGACTTTGATGCTCACCAGCAACAACAAGACCAGCAATGTGAGCAACATCTGCAAAGAGTATCGCACCAACGACGTCAGCTATCTCTCTAAATTTTTTAAACTCGATCTCTCTTGTGTATGCGCTTGCACCGCAAACGATCATTTTTGGCTTTACTATCTTTGCGATATCCATGACTCTATCGTAGTTTATGCGGCCATCAAGCTCGACACCATAAAAGAAGCTCTCATACATCTTACCAGAGCTGCTTACCTTCGCGCCGTGAGTTAGGTGTCCGCCGTGGCTTAGATCCATGCCTAAAATTTTATCACCTGGATTAAGTAAGGCGCCGTAAACGCCTTGATTTGCCTGAGAGCCTGAGTTTGGTTGAACGTTTGCAAATTCACATCCAAAAAGCTCTTTACATCTATCAATCGCTATTTGCTCGATCTCATCGACAAATTCGCAGCCACCATAATATCTCTTGCCAGGATAGCCTTCAGCGTATTTGTTTGTTAGGATTGAGCCCATTACTTCCATAACTTCTGGATATGTAAAATTTTCACTAGCGATCATCTCAAGGTGATCACATTGGCGTTTTAGCTCTAAATTTACTAGATTGTAAATGTCCTTATCGTAACTTTGCAAACTCATTTTTCATTCTCCTTTATCTCATTTTTAAGTGGTCTCATCGCTGGGAAGAGCACAACATCGCGAATTGATTTTTTATCCGTTAAAAGCATAACAAGCCTATCGATGCCTATACCCTCACCTGCAACTGGTGGCATGCCGTATCCTAGAGCCTTTACATAGTCCTCGTCCATCTCGTGTGCCTCGTCATCGCCTG